>DYJG01000105.1 GCA_020723225.1 Desulfobacca acetoxidans
GCTGGAAAAGAGGATCAGGCAGTTGCAGCAGATCCTGGCCAACGCCGAGGTGCTGGTGGGCAGCAATCTGCCCCCCACCAAGGTGCGGTTCAACTCCCGGGTACGCATCGTTAACCTGAGCAATGGCCAGGAGCAGGAATTCATCCTGGTGAGCGCGGTGGAGGCCGACGCCGGCAAGGGACACCTGTCCATTTCTTCGCCCCTGGGCCGGGCCTTGCTGGGACGCACCCTGGGGGACTGCATTCAGGTTCAGGCCCCCGGCGGTCTCCGGTCCTACCGCATCCTGGAAATCCGGATGGAAGAGATATGAGCGCCAGCCACGCCGAGCACGCCCATGAGCATCGTTTTCACAGCAGCGCCTGGCGCCCGCCCGTGGCTTTCTGGACCCAATGCGTCTTTTTCATCTGGTGGAGAAAGTGCACGACCTGAATATTTGGACGATCGGTTCCGGCATTTACGCTCTGAGCGTGCATGTGAACATCAACAACAGCGAGGACCGGGACTGCCTGACCTGGGAGCTGGAGGAGCTGCTGCGGCGGCGCTTCGGCCTGGAGCACAACACCATTTAGATCGAAGGCCCCGGCTTCCATGATCCCCGGGTCTGCCCGTTGAGGCGCCTGGAAGAATTGAACAGCCGCAATCACCGTTGAGCATCTGCTGGAGAAGACCTAATCCTGAGGAGGACCCATGTCACCGAACCGCTGGGAATTGAAACCGGAAAGCCTGCGCGCCGTCTGCGATCCCGACAGCCTGGGGTTTGAAACCAGCCTGGATTTAACCCCCTCCAAAGAAAGGGTGGTGGGCCAGGAAAGGGCCAAGCACGCCCTGGAATTCGGTCTGGTGATCAAGGACCCGGAATATAACGTCTTTGTGGCCGGACCGCCTCGAGCCGGGAAGACGGAGATGATCAAGGCCTACGTGGCGGAGCTGGCCGCGTCCGAGCCTCCGCCCCCCGATTATATCTATGTCTATAATTTCAAGGACCCGGAGAAGCCCAAGGCCCTGAGCCTGCCCGCGGGCAAGGGCCGGGACCTGAAGACGGATATGGAGGGCTTGATCTCCACCTTGAAGGTGCAGGTCCCGGAGGTCTTTGAGAGTGAAGACTACACCCAGCGCCGGGAAGCCCTGGTCCACGAGTTCGCCCAGAAAAGGAACGCCACTCTCCAGGAACTGGACGCCAAGGCCGGCGAGGAGGGCTTTATCCTCAATATTTCCCAAACCGGCCTGATGATCTTCCCCGGCAAAGACGGCAAGCCCATGAGCGAGGAGGATCTTAAGGCCCTCAACGATGAAGAGCGGGATGCCCTGCGCACCAAGTCCAACGCCCTCCACACGGAGATGAACGAAGTCATTCGCAAGATCCGGAAGATGGAAAAAGAATTCCAGGAGATGGAGAAAAAGTTGGACCAGGACGTGGCCCTTTACGTGGTGGGCCACCTCATTCAGGAATTGATGGAAGACTATAAGCAACTCCCCCAGGTGACGGAATACCTCCAGGAGGTGCAGGAAGATATCCTGAAGAATATCGACGACCTGAAGCGCCGGCCCGGAGCCCAGGGACCGTTCCCCTTCCCCACCCCGGAGCCCAGCTTCGTGCAGTACCAGGTGAACGTCTTCGTGGACCATTCCGAAACCAAGGGCGCGCCGGTGGTGATGGAGAACAATCCCACCTATCCCAACCTCTTCGGCGCGGTGGAGCGCCGGGCCCAATTCGGAGCTTTGGTGACCGACTTCACCCTCATCCGCTCCGGCGCGCTGCACCGGGCCAACGGGGGCTACCTCATCCTGGAGGCCATGGACCTGCTGCGCTGGTATTTTTCCTACGAGGCCCTGAAACGCTGCCTCAAAGACCGGCAGATCAAGATCGAGGACCTGGCGGAGCAGTTCGGCCTGATCTCCACCCGCACCCTCCTGCCCCAACCCATTCCATTGCAGGTCAAGGTCATTCTCATCGGCGACCCTTACGTCTACCAGATTCTTTACATTTATGACGAGGACTTCCATAAGCTCTTCAAGATCAAGGCCCATTTCGACTGGGAGATGAAGAAGACCGAGGACCATATCCAGAAATTAACTGAGACGGTAGCAGGTTACATCCACGAGGAAAAGCTCATGCCGGTGCACAAAACCGGCATGGCCCGCCTGGTGGAGTACGCCGGAGAATTGGCCGGACACCAGAAAAAGCTCACCCTGCAACTGAAGGAAGTCCTGGACACCTTGAAGGAGGCCAACTACTGGGCCCAGAACAACACCCACGAGGTGATCTTCGGCACCGACGTGGAGAAGGCCATCCAGGAAAAGACCTACCGCTCCGACCTGCCGGAAGAGAAGGTGCAGGACTTCATCGACGAAGGCATGCTCTTCATCGAGACCGCGGGCAAAGTAGTGGGCCAGGTTAACGGCCTGTCCGTCTACGCCCTGGGCGACCACGCGTTTGGGCGCCCCAGCCGCATCACCGCCACCATCGCCCTGGGCAAGGAAGGGGTGGTGGCCATCGACCGGGAATCCCAACTCTCCGGCAATATCCATAACAAAGGGGTGATGATCCTGGCCGGTTATCTCAAAAGCCGGTTTGCCCAGGACAAGCCTTTGACCATGTCCGCCAGCCTCTGCTTCGAGCAGAGCTACGGCATGGTGGAAGGGGACAGCGCCTCCGGCGCCGAGCTTCTGGCCCTGCTCTCCGCCCTGGCCGACGCGCCGCTCGCCCAGAACATCGCCATCACCGGCTCCGTGAGCCAGCGGGGCGAGTCCCAGCCCATCGGCGGGGTCAACTGGAAGATCGAGGGGTTTTATAAGGTCTGCAAGGCCCGGGGACTGGACGGCCAGCAGGGCGTGGTCATCCCCAAGGCCAATGTCCAGGACCTGATGCTGAAAAAGGAAGTGGTGGACGCGGTGAAAGACGGCAAGTTCCACGTCTGGGCCATCGGCCATATCGACGAGGCCCTGGAGCTTTTAACCGGCCTGCCCGCGGGCAAGCGTCTTCCCGACGGCACCTGGGAGCCGGACACCATCAACTTCAAAGTGGATCGGAAGTTGCGCCAGATGATGGAAATCGCCAAGGAGCTGATGAAAGGGGAGGAGGAGGCGAAAAAATCCGAAGCTGCGGCCCCGCCGAGTTCCTGAAAGATCTAAGGGGGCGCCGGGGGCGCTATGAGATTTGCTTCGGTGGCACAAGATTTCCAGCCTGTGCAGGGTTTTCGGCACAGCCTGGAAAGGCTGTGCCACCGATGAACGGGCTTCTAACCACTGCCTGCCGAGTATGGAAGATTATGATAATTGGAAGAGTAGCCATTCTCCTTGGAGCATTGCTCACTGCCTGGGCTCTTGCGGCCCACTCCGCCGCGCCCGGCCCGGTCACCCTCCAGGAAAAGGACCGGGGCCGGACCATTACCTTGCAGGTGGGGCAAAAACTGCTCCTTTACCTGCGTGACCCCGGCTCGGGCGGTTATAATACCAACCCTCCCATTTTCAACACCTCCATTCTGGAGTTAGGGAACCAGAAGAAGCTGTCGCCCCAAAAACCGCGGGCCGGTGATTTCGGCCAGCTTTATTATGAATGGGAAGCCAAACAGAAGGGTGAAACCGACATCATCATCAACATCCGCCGCCCCTGGGAGAAAAAAGCGCCGGAGGAATACTGGCGGGTGAAGGTGAAGGTGGAGTAGCGGGTTACCTTAAAAAGATTTACCACAAAGGCACAGAGGACACAGAGGTTCACAGAGAAAATAATTTAGCCTTGGCGCCTTGCGCCAAGGCTAACTTTTTATGCTCTGTGTAACTCTGTGCTCTCTGTGTCTCTGTGGTGAATCTTTTTGAAACACCCCTATTTCACTTTCGATTCTATGTACGCGTACGCCGAATGGTTGTGGATGGATTCGAAGTTTTCCGATTCCACTGCGTACCAGGTGAAGTTGTCGTCTTTGCTCAGGCGGTGGGCGATCTCCCGGACTACGTCCTCCACGAACATGGGGTTGGAGTAAGCCTTTTCGGTGACGAATTTCTCGTCTTGGCGCTTCAAGAGGGCATAGACCTCACACGACGCGCATTCCTCCGCCAGTCGGATCAGGTCTTCGATCCAGAAGAATTTTTTATACCTGACCTGAATCCGCACTTCCCCCCGCTGGTTATGGGCCCCCACCTGGCTGATCTCCTTGGAGCAGGGGCACAGGGTGGTGATGGGCACGGTGATCCCCACCACCAGGTCCAGGCGGCCTTCTTCGTCCATGGCCCCGGTGAAGGAGCAGATGTATTCCATCAGGCCCCGGGCCTTGGTCACCGGCGCGGGTTTGTCGATGAAATAGGGAAAGGTCATCTCGATGTGCGCGGATTGGGCGTTAAGCCGCCGGCGGGTCTCCTCCAGGATGGGTCCGATCTTCCGCAGGCTGATATCCCGGCGGTATTCGCTCAAGATCTCGATGAACCGGCTCATGTGGGTGCCCTTGTGGCGGTGGGGCAGATTGACGTACATGTTGATGCGGGCCACGGTGTGCTGGGTGCCCTTGAACTTGTCCAGGACCACGATGGGATACGAGATGTTCTTGACCCCCACCTTGTCGATGTCGATGGTCCGGGGGCTGACGTGGTTCTGGACGTCGGTGAGTTCGGTTGGGGGGAGGGTGGCAACGGTGGATTTCCGGGATTTCATGGTTTTCGGTCCTGAAGGGGTGGGCATAATTATCTAAGATCTTGAATATCCCACTCTGATACGGCTGTGGAGGAAAATGGTCCCCGCCTTAAGCATATCTAAACCTCTCCGCCACGGCCCGGGCGTGGAGCGGCAGGCCCTCGGCCTCGGCCAGGGTGACCACCGTTTCTCTCAACGCGGCCAGGGCCTCCCGGGAGAGATGCTGGAACGTGGGCCTCTTGATAAAGTCGTCCACAGACAGCCCGGAGAACATGCGGGCGCAGCCGCCGGTGGGCAGCACGTGGTTGGTGCCGGAGGCGTAGTCGCCCACGGGCACCGGCGCGTACGGCCCCAGAAAGATGGAGCCGCCGTGTTTGATGCGGGGCAGAAGCGACAAGGGGTCCCGGGTCATGACCTGAAGATGCTCCGCGGCGTACAGATTGGCAAAGTCCAGGGCCGCGTCCAGGCTGCTTGCCACCAGCACTGCGGAATATCCGGCCAGCGCGGCCTCGATGATCTCCCGCCGGGGCAGAGCGGGAAGCTCGGAGAGAATCAGGTCCACCACCTTCTGCGCCTGGGCCGCATCCGTGGTGACCAGGACCGCGGCCGCGTCCGGGTCGTGCTCCACCTGGGAGAGGAAGTCCGCGGCCAGGAACCTGGGTTCCGCGCTGGAATCCGCCAGGATCAAGGCCTCGCTGGGGCCTGCGGGGGAATCGATGTCCACCTGGCCGAAGACCAGGAGTTTGGCCGCGGTGACGTATTTATTCCCCGGCCCCACGATCTTGTCCACTCTCGGGACCATCTCCGTGCCGTAGGCCATGGAGCCGATGGCCCAGGGGCCGCCCAGTTTAAAGAAGCGCTGCACCCCGGAGAGGTGCGCGGCCACCAGGGTGGCGGGGTTCAGGGCGAGATTTTCCCCCGGCGGGGTGCAGGCGATGATTTCGTTTACCCCCGCCACCTTGGCGGGGATGATGTTCATCAGGGCACTCGACGGATATGAGGCCAGGCCCCCGGGGATATAGCAGCCCACCCGGTCGATGGGCCGGCTCAGGCGTCCCGCCAGGAGGCCGGGCTGCAGCTCCACGGCCCACATCTCCCGGTCCAGCTGCGCCCGGTGGAATTTTTCGATATTGGCCGCGGCCGCTTTCAGGGCCGCCAGCACCTTGGGGTCGATGGCCCGGTACGCGGCCTGGATTTCTTCTTCCTTTACTTCCAGATCGGCGATGGCGCAGCCGGGCTTTAGCCCGTGCTGCCGCAGGTTTTGAGCGTCCCCCTCCCGCCGCAGCGCCTCCAGGATGGGACGCACCGTATCCAGCACCTGGCCCACGTCCTCCTGGGAGCGGCTGAGGATTTTCTGCCGCCGCGGCGGCGTCAGTTGCTCCAGATACTCCACCTGCAGATTCGCCATGATCCGACTCGTTGCCTCTCTGTGAATATATTTCCAGACTAAAAATTATACCGGATTGTTCAATAAACCACAAACGGGATTTTATATTAGAGTTAACTGCGGATTTGACGTAAAATGCCGATAAATAGAGATGATGATGAAGCTTTTTAATTCTACTAAACAGGAAATGTCATGAAAGGCAAACCCCGGCGCCCCCGGCGGCGGACCCGGCGTCCCCCCGGAGAACAGCAGATCATCGTCGCCTTCCAGAAGGCGGCCCGGCCCCTGCTGCCCGCGGAACTGCACCAATTCCTGAACCTTACCCCCACGCAAACGGGGGCGGTGGACCAGATCGTCGAGCAATTGGTGGCCCGGGGGAACCTCATTTCGCTCAAAGGCGGCCGCTTCGGGTTGGCCGAGGAGATGAACCTGGTGGTGGGTGACCTTATCGTCCACCCGGATGGCTACGGTTTTGTGACCCCCGAGGGCGGCGGCCAGGATATCTATCTCACCGGGCCGAACTTGAAGGAAGCCTGGCACGGCGACCGGGTGGTGGTTAGGATCGAAGGCCGCCGGGGCCGCCGCCGGGAAGGCCGGGTGATCCGCATCCTGGAGCGGAAGGTGCGGGAGGTCATCGGCCTGCTGAATTTGACCGGAGATCTTTATTACGTGAAACCCGAGGAGGAACGTTTCCTCTTCGATCTGATCATTGTCCCCGAGGGCCTGGCCGGGGCCCAGCCCGGGGACATGGTCCGGGCCCGGGTCACCAATTACCCCACCGCCCATCTGAACCCCCAGGGGGAAATCATCGAGGTCCTGGGCGCGGTGGAGGACGCGGCAGTCCAGACCCGGCTGGTGATCCTGAAGTTCGGCCTGCCGGACGCCTTTCCCCCGGAGGTCTTGGCCGAGGCCCGCAAAGTCCCGGCTAAAATAGCCCCGGAAGCCCTGGAGGGGCGTCTTGACTTGCGGGACCTCCCCCTGGTGACCATTGACGGGGAGAGCGCCCGGGACTTTGACGACGGGGTCTGCGTGGTGAAGAAACCGGGGGGCCATTTCACCCTGTACGTGGCCATCGCCGACGTGGCCCACTACGTGGCTCCGGGCTCGCTCATGGACCAGGAGGCCCGGACGCGGGGCAACAGCGTCTATTTCCCCCAGCGGGCGGTGCACATGCTCCCGGAGCGCCTGTCCACCGACATTTGCAGCCTCAGGCCGGATACGGACCGCCTGGCGGTGGCGGCCATTATGGAATACGACCGGCGTGGGGTTCTCAAACGCTCCAAATTCGCCCGGGCGGTGGTGCACAATCACGCCCGCCTCACCTACCGCCTGGTGCAGCGGCTGCTCACCGGCAAGGAGCGGAGCTTAAGGGAGCAATACCGGCCTTTCCTGAAAATGCTCAGGTGGATGGAAGAGTTGTGCGGGCTCCTCAGGGAGCGCCGGGGGGAGCGGGGGAGTCTCTTGATGAGCATCCCCGAAGCGGAGGTGGTGCTGGATGAGCGGGGCTGGCCGGTGGACGTGCTCCGGGTGGACCATCTGGTGGCCCACCAGATCATTGAGGAATTCATGATTGCGGCCAACGAAGCGGTGGCCGCTTATGTGGGGGAGCCGTCCCTGTTCAGGGTCCACGAGCGGCCGGACCCCGCCAAGCTGGCCGCGTTCCGGGTCTATTTAAAGAGTCTGGACTTCTCCCTCCCCAAGGAAGCCGGAAGGGACCCCCGGGTCCTTAAGGAATTTCTGGAGGAGGTGCGCCAGACGCCTTTGGCCCCCATGGTGCAGTTGATGCTGCTGAGGTCGCTGAAACAGGCCCGCTACGCCGGAGAAAACCTGGGCCATTACGGGTTGG
>DYJG01000106.1 GCA_020723225.1 Desulfobacca acetoxidans
GCGTCCGGGCCTTGGGCTACGGCCTTGAACTTGCCCCACAAATCTTTATCTATCCCTTTTTCCATGGGGCGTCTCCCCTTAACTTATCTATCTATTATCTGAAAATAAATTATGGTTTACCCGGAAGTCTGTCAATAATATATCAGCGTGTATCGGCGTTCATCTGCGGTTAATATTTAGCCGCCGATAAACGCCGATGAACGCCGAAATCACCCCGGCAGCAGCACCAAGTCGATCAGAGGTTTAATTTCCTCCGCCAGGACAATCTCCAGGCCTTCCTTCACTTCTTCTTCCAGGTTGTTGATATCCACTTCGTTGAGTTTGGGGAAGACCACCACTTTTACCCCGGCCCTTTGCGACGCAAGGATCTTTTCCCGGATGCCGCTCACCGGCAGGATGCGGCCGGACAGCGTCAGTTCGCCGGTTAAGGCCACGTCCCGGCGGGCCGGGCGGTTGGTGAGGAGCGACAGGAGCGCCAGGGCGATGGTCACCCCTGCCGACGGGCCTTCCTTGGGGATGGCCCCGGAAGGCAGATGGATATGGATATCCTGATTCATGAAGAAGTCGGGGTCCACTCCGAATTCCGCCGCGTGGCTGCGGACGAAGCTGAGCGCGGTCTGGGCCGATTCCTTGAGCACGTCGCCCAGGGAGCCGGTGAGGATCAATTGCTGGTGGCCCGGCATGCGGGTGGCCTCCACGAAGATGAGTTCGCCCCCGAACTCGGTCCACACCAGCCCGGTGGTGACCCCCACCCGGTTGCCGGCTTCCGCCACTTCGTGGGTGAATTTGCGGGGGCCCAGGAGCTTCTCCACCAGGGGTGCGTCCACGGTCAAGGCGCAGGCTCCGCCCTTGGCCTGGAGGCAGATGCGGGCCAGTTTGCGGCAGACGGTGGCGATTTCCCGGTCCAGGTTGCGCAGGCCCGCCTCCCGGGTGTAGTCGTGGATGATTTTGGCCAGGGCGGGGTCGGTAAAATCCGGCGTCAGGTGGGTCAGGCCGTGCTCCCGGAGCTGCCGAGGGATCAGGTACTTGCGGGCGATATTCTTCTTTTCGCTCTCGGTGTAGCCGGGGAAATTGATGACCTCCAGGCGGTCCAGCAGGGGGTGGGGCAGGGTCTCCACCACGTTGGCGGTGGTGATGAACATCACCCCGGAGAGGTCGAAGGGCACGTCCACGTAATGGTCGACAAAATTACTGTTCTGCTCCGGGTCCAGGATCTCCAGCAGCACCGAGGCCGGGTCCCCCCGGAAGTCCTGGCCGATCTTGTCGATTTCATCCAGCATGAAAACCGGGTTTTTCAGGCCGATGCGCCGGATTTCGCTGATGATGCGTCCGGGCATGGCGCCCACGTAGGTGCGGCGGTGGCCCCGGAGCTCCGCTTCGTCCCGGAGGCCCGCCAAAGAGACGCGCACGAAGCGGCGTTCCAGGGCCTCGGCAATGGCCTTGCCGATGGAGGTCTTGCCGGTGCCCGGGGGGCCGGCGAAGCAGAGGATGGGGCCCCGGCTCATCTGGATGTGCCGTTTGCGGTCGATGATCTCCCGCACCGTCTCCCGAAGTTCGTCCAGCTTGATGGGCTTGGAGAGGTAATGGGCCGCGCCCTTCTTCAAGGCGTCCACTGCAGTGGACACCGTGGCGTAGCCCGTGACCATGATGATTTCCGTATTGGGGGAAATCTGCTTGGCGGATTCCAGGAGCTGCAGGCCGTCCATCTTCTCCATTTTTAGATCGGTGAGAATCAGGTCGTACTCCTGGCCTTTAATCAGGTCCAGGGCTGCTGCGCCGTTGGCCGCGCCGTCCACCTGGTGGCCCTCCTTGCGGAGGATGTACTCCAGGTTGGTGCGGGCGATCTCTTCGTCATCCACCACCAACACCCGGGCGCTCTGGAGGCTGCACAGGGTGCGGACCGCCAGGTACTCCAGGATGCGCTCCTTGACGTGCCCCAGCCCGTAATGCTGGGACTCCAGGAGGCGCTCGGCCCTTTTCAGGTCCAGGTTGTCCTCGGTAAAGCGGTTCCAGGGCAGGGAGACCAGGTAATCCAGGTAATTCAGGCCGATGGAATATTCGGCCACGGCAGGGTCGGTCTTTTCGACCCGTTCCAGCTCCTTCAGGGCCACGGCCAGCACTTCCGGGGGCAGTTGGGCTTGATGGATGGCGGTGCGCAGATCCACCAACTCCTGGCCGGTCCTGGGCCTCTCTTCTTCGCCTTTGCGGAAAAAGATCATCTAGTTACCCTTCCCACCATCTATGCAGCATCCTAGATTAAGTTATCAACAACGATCTTTTCCGTAGGGGCGAACCTTGTGTTCGCCCAGAGTCCAGGGCGAACACAAGGGTCGCCCCTACGAAAACTAGACTTTGATAAGTAATTGGTATTAGAGGCCAGTATAAAGAAAAAATCAGTTAACGGCAATCTTCCGATTTCTCCTCTCTTATTTTAATTTTTTGATTTCCTTTAGATTTTTTTGGAATTAGCCACGGGGCTACGGACTGTGTTGCAATTTGCAATCGAATAACCGGAGCGCTGCAACATTGGCTAATTTATTAAAATTATAGGCTATTTTTAAGCCCCCTTGTGATCTGTTGCACATTGCAACAGTAGGAAGCCGAGAAAATAAGGGGTGAACTCGTAAATATATTGTAATTACAACAAGATGACCGGTTGGCAAGGGTTTTGAATATTAAATAGGCGAGCGTCCTGCACTTGGAATTTGAGATCTCTGCGAAACTAACTCTTCTGTCATTCTGAACGGAGCGAAGCGGAGTGAAGAATCTGTCTTTTGACGACCATAATTCCCAATTTGCCTGTAACGATCGGCAATCACCGGGAGAAGTCATGCCGCCGAAAACCAGATTCTTCGGTCGCTTCGCTCCCTCAGAATGACAAGTAGGGAGACTTTCGCAGAGGTCTCAATTTGGAACCAGGACCTCGAACTTTAAAGGCAGGGAAACCAAAGCCATGCTGAATTTTATCAAGAAAATTCAGGGAAAGGAAAGGGACCGGGAAGAGAATAGTCCCCGGCAGGAAGCCGGCCCGGACCAGGAAGCGCGGCCCAAGCCCGAGGTCTCCCGGAAGATCCTGGTGGTGGGCAAGGGTGAGGCTCCGGATGTGGAGGTCATGGATTACGCGGTCAACCTGGCCGAGCGCCTTGGGTACGACCTCATTGCCCTGAGCGTGAATACCGCGTTGGGGCAGAAAGGCAGGTTCTTCACCCCGTACAAGTATCATCTCCGGGAGAAGTTCACCCACAGGGCCAGGGTTGCGGGAGAAGCGCTGCAAAAGAAAGCGGCCCTGCGGGGGGTCGGTTTGGAGCAGGTGGTGAAATTCGGCGATCTGCGAAGCGCGGTCTTAGAAGTCCACAGGCAGAACAAACGGATCGAGTTCGTGATTGCCCAGAACGGCATCAAGGAAAAAGAAGTCAACGGGGACCTCAATATCCCCGTTTTCACCATAACCGGATATCAAGGAGAGAGAGCGATGGCAAAAGAAGCGGACAGCAGGGGGAGCGGAGTAATCGGCAAAACCGTGGGCTTCGGCCTGGCCACGGCAATACTTTATGCCGCGGTGTTTATGAATACGGAAACGGTGATGCATTATTTCACCAAAGGGGCATGGTACGCAGCGTTGCCCATTGTTACGGTCTTTGCCTTTTCTTTTGTGCACGGCGCGTTTTCCAACTACCTCTGGGAAGCCTTGGGGATTCAAGCGCCCAAGAGAGTGCAGCCCAGGCCCTCGGCGGCCAAGCGGCCGGTGGCCAGAAGGCGGCCCCGTCCCGAGCTGCGCATCAATACCTAAATACGGTCTTTGGTCTTTGGTCTTCGGTCTTCGGTCAGGAAAATTTGACAATCATCCAGGCGTGACAGAACAGCCCGATTGTTAAAAGAAATAATTAGAGATACGGAAATCCCAGGAGGAATAATCCATGCATGATATCGCCCCGGAAGCGGTGCAGTTCATCGATCTGAGTTTAACGACCATCACCTTCTTGTTCATCGTCGGGTTTATTGGGGGGCTGGTGAGCGGGTTCATCGGCTCCGGAGGGGCCTTTGTCCTGACCCCGGGGATGATGAGCCTGGGCGTGCCCGGCGCGGTGGCCGTGGCCAGCAACATGTGCCACAAGTTCCCCAAGGCCCTGGTGGGCGCGTATAAGAGGTGGAAATACGGGCAGGTGGACATCAAGCTGGGTCTGGTCATGGCCGCGTCCGCAGGGGTGGGGGTGCAAATCGGCATCATGATCCAGGAGTGGATCTTGAAACAGTGGGGCGAAGCGGGCTCCAACCTCTACGTCAGCCTGTCCTTTGTGGTCATCCTGGTGGTGGTGGGCGGCTATGTCTTTTACGATGCCTATAAGACCCAGAAGGCCGGAGGCGGAGAGCAGACCAACCCCCTGGCCCGGTGGCTGCAGTCCATCAATCTGCCGCCCATGATGCACTTCAAGACCGCGAATTTGCGCATCTCCATGTGGTTCACCATTCCCATCGGCTTTGCCACCGGCATGCTGGCGGCCACCATCGCGGTGGGCGGCTTCATCGGCGTGCCCGGCATGATCTACGTCCTGGGGGCCTCGGGCCTGGTGGCTTCGGCCACGGAGCTGGTCATCGCCTTTGTCATGGGTTTTGGGGGTTCCGTCAAATGGGCCATCAACGGCATGGTGGATATCCGCCTGACCCTCATTATCCTGGCCGGGTCCTTGTTGGGAGTGCAGTTGGGGGCCATCGGCACCACCTATGTAAAAGAACACATGATCAAGACCGTTATGGGCACCATCATGATCATCGTGGCGGTGAGCCGGGGCCTGGCGGTACCCAAGTACCTGAAGCAGTTGGGGGTCATCTCCCTTGAGGAGTCCACCATCTCTCTCCTGATGGGAGCCAGTTTCATCATCATGTGCATCGCCTTGGGCGTGGGCGCGCTCATCATACTGGGGTCCATGTGGCGGGCCAAAAGGGCGGAAACCGCGGCCGAAGCGGCGCTGGCGCTGGATAAGGGTTATAGCTAAATGGGTTGCGGGTTGCGGGTTGCGAGTTAAAAACAAATCTTTTTATAACCCGCAACCCGCAACCCGCAACTCGTTAGATTGCTTGAGGGAGGCGGCCCTCTGCGCCACGATCCATTATGAAATCATTTCCTAAATACAACCGCATTCTGGTGGCGGTGGACGGCTCGGAGACGAGCCTCCACGCCCTCCGGGAGTCTTTCAAGCTAGAGGCCGCCTGGATCACCGTGCTTTCCGTGGCCCCGCCCTATCAGGGCGATCTGCGGCTGGTGGGCGCGCCCCACCCCCAAAGCCTGATGACGGAACCTTGCAACACCGCGCTGGCGAAGGCCCAGGAGATGGCGGACGCAGCCGGAGTCCAGATCAAGACGATGTGCGAGATCGGTGAACCTCATGAGCGCATCGTCGACCGGGCGGACGCGGAAAGCCGGGAGCTCATCGTCCTGGGGGCCAAGGGGCATAGTTTTATCGAGCGGGCCCTGTTGGGCAGCGTCACCCGGCGGGTGATCGGCTATACCCACAGGGACGTCCTGGTGGTGCCGTTTAAGGCGGAACTGGGGTGGGACAGAATCCTGCTGGCCACGGACGCGTCCGGGCCCGGCGAAGCGGCCGCGGCCCGGGCCCTGGATTTGGCCCAGGCCTACGGCAGCGAGCTCAAGGTCGTCTCGGTCATGGATTTTTCGGCGCAGCTTTACGGCGAAGCGCCGGTGACCGCGGATTGGCGGGAGATGCTCCAGGATTATGTGGCCGAGATCGTCTCCCGGGCCGAATCCTGGAACATTGCGGCCACCGGCCGGGTTTTGCCGGGGACGCCTTACCTGGTGATCACCGGGAAGGCCCAGGAAGAAAAATGCAATCTCATCGTCATGGGCTCCCACGGCCGCACCGGTTTGACGCGGCTGCTCATGGGCAGCGTTACCGAAAGGGTCATCGGCCACGCGCCTTGTCCGGTATTGGTGGTGAAGGGGGAGTGAGCAGTGAGCAGTTGCGAGTTACGGGTTGCGGGTTGCGGGTTGGGAAAAGACGTAGTTTTTAACCCGCAACTCGCAACCCGGAACTCGCAACCCTTCAGATTTGTTCCGCCAGGTAATTTTGCAGCCCCATCTGCTGGATCTGGTCCACCTGGGCTTCGATCCAGTCGATGTGGTCCTCTTCGTCCTTCAGGATCGACTCCAGGAGTTCCTTGGTGCCGCTATCCCCGACTTCGGCGGCCAGACGGATGCTGTCATTATAGTTCCGGATGGCCGTCTCTTCGGCGCCCCGGTCATATTCGTGCATTTTCGGCACTTCGGCGCCGATGAAAATCTTGTTCAGGTTGCTGACAATGGGGATTCCTTCCAGGAAGAGGATGCGGGCGATGAGCTTCTCGGCGTGGATCATCTCGGCAATGGCGCGCTTGCGGATGGCCTCGTGCAGATGCGAATACTTCCAGTTCTCGCACATCTCGGCGTGGACCATGTATTGATTGATGGCGGTGAGTTCCTCCGACAGACGCTGGTTCAGATGCTCGATGATCTTTTCGTTTCCTTTCATGGCCAACCTCCCTGGGGATTCATCGCAGTATCAATTTCGAAGGGCAAGGCCCCGGCGCGCTTAAAATAATCACGTCCCGGGGGTTCGGCAAGTGCCTGCGAGAAAGTCCAGTTTGCTTGGAATGATAATTTAAATTAACGGCCATTTTTTTAAAGAAGGCTGCCACTGTTATCGAGTAACAAATGCTTATTGAAAAGTAAGATCTAAAGGTTTTGCTCTTTCTGGAAGAAATGTTTTTTATTTATATATTAATGGAATATCTTGACGATTTGGTTATAATATTCGTGATTGGCTGTTGGTCCGAGCAGCAATAATGCAAGAAAGAGTTTGGGGTGTTAGTCGAGGTATGGGAACCGGCGTAACCGCATAAAATGCCCGGATGAGGCAGGAGGGTATGATGAAGGCAAAATCTCTTTCTATCTTCATGTTGGCCGCGGCGGTGTTCATGATCCTTGGGCTGGGCGTTTCCTCTCCGGAGGCGTCAACCTATCTGGGGGAGGTAACCTGGAGAGGCAGGGATGCCGAAGGCCACACATTTACCATCAAGGCCGGCATCAGCAAGATCGGCGGCAATTATTATGAAATCGTGGGACAGTGCGCCAACCCTCCGGATGGCGGGAGGGTGATTATGTCCGGAGGCGCAGTCCTGGTGAACACCAGTCTGATAGCCACCTTGACCATGACCAACGCCAATAGTTACGGGAAGTGGGTCGGGGTGATGCGGGCAACCATCAATACCACCACCTTTAACGGCGGTTATTGGATCGCCGAGCCCATTGTCTATATACCCAATGGGGATGAAAGGCTGAATTCCTTGTCTGACCCCTTCCCCCAGGGGGCCTACCCCCCAGGATATAGTCTTAAGAGTTCCCTTTATGCATTGGGGAATGCCCCTAATACCGGGACGCTGAGGCTTTCCGGGCCGAAGCCGGATCTTTTCTAACGGGGCAGTGATTGCTAATATCAGTTCGCATCAAAAGGCAGTAAATCGTAGGGGCGAACCTTGTGTTCGCCCCGAACGTTTGGGGCGAACACAAGGTTCGCTACAGAAAAATGTTGTTTGATTGCGAATTGGTATTAGATGTAAATTTGGAACTCAGCCGACGGGAATCATTTTCTTACAATCAAAGCAGTATCCTTTATGAACGCAAATTGTCCCTCCGCATTCGGAGCAAGTCCATTTAACGTATTCATTTTTCAAAAATATTTCTATACCGAAGGCCTTAATGTTGTCAAGATTCTCAATCATGCTCATGCGGTATTTGGTGCGGTACCGTTTATCGAGATGTTTTAAAGGCTTACAAGGATACTCATCACATTCATAACAAA
>DYJG01000781.1 GCA_020723225.1 Desulfobacca acetoxidans
ATGCAACCCATCGCCCCCCTAATGATCGAACACCGCCTCATGGAGCGGATGATTTTCCTCATGCGCTGTGAATTGACCCGGATCAAAGACAACGTCGCGGTGGACCCGGAGTTCGCGTTCGTGGACCCGATGTTCATCGACACCGCGGTGGATTTCCTCCGCACCTACGCGGACCGCTGCCACCATGGCAAGGAGGAGGATATCCTGTTCGCGGCCCTGGAAAAAAAGGACATTTCCCCGGCCGATCGGCAGACCATCGAGAAGCTGGTCCAGGAGCACGTCTGGTCCCGGGAGACCACCATGGCCCTGGTGTGGGCCAAGGAGGATTATCTCCTGGGGAAGGACGAGGCCATCGAGAAAATCCTAAAAAACCTGGAGGAGTTGGTGGATTTTTATCCCCGGCACATCGAATTCGAGGACCAGGAATTCTTCATTCCCTGCATGTCCTATTTCAGCGACGCCGAGAAGGCCGAGATGCTCCAGGCCATGCATGATTTCGACCGGGAAATGATCCACGAAAAATACCGGGGGGTGGTGGAAGGGATCGAGACTCGGAAGCCTTGTAAAAGATAAAGGACTCACCACAGAGACACAAAGAGCACAGAGATACACAGAGTTTAAAAGCCATTATCGGCCTCTGGCCGATAATGGCTTTTTTATTCTCTGTGATTCTCTGTGTTCTCTGTGTCTCTGTGGTGAAATATGTTATTATTTGCCGATGGTTTATCTAGTCGGCGCAGGTCCCGGGGACCCGGGACTGATCACAGTGAAGGGCCGGGAGGCCCTGCGGCGCGCCCGGGTGGTGGTCTACGACCAGTTGGCCAGCCCGGAGCTGCTCAGGGAAGCCCCGGCGGACGCGGAAATCATCTACGTGGGCAAGAAGGCAGGGGCCCATGCCCTGCCCCAGGAGGGCATCAACCGGCTCCTGGTGGACAAGGCAAGGACGGGCCTGACCGTGGTGCGCCTCAAGGGCGGCGACCCTTTTGTTTTCGGCCGGGGGGGCGAAGAAGCCCTGGCCTTGAAGGCTGAGGGCCTCCCCTTTGAGATAATTCCCGGCGTCACCGCGGCCGTGGCCGTGCCCGCGTACGCCGGCATCCCCGTGACTCACC
>DYJG01000782.1 GCA_020723225.1 Desulfobacca acetoxidans
TATTGGCCACTCCCCGGACACCGTCGGTGCCGAAGAGCTTACGGGTTCCCGGCATAAGCAAAAAACTCCCTTAAAATTATGGCTGTACCTGTTCCTAATTTACCACAAAAAGGGCCAAATGACATCTGCCGGAAACCTTAAGGCAAGGGAAAAAGGAAGATATTCTGTAGCCTAAGGTCGAGAAAGCGAATATGGGGACAATGGCAGCCCAGTTCACCGTCCCCCTACCGTCAGATATCCTGGTTACAGACCGGAGTGTCCTTTCCGCCTCATAAATCGGAGGAACCATCTTCCGGGTCTTGGAGTCGGAGAATCACTTGGATTTTATTTTTGGGACCATCAATGATCTTTGTGACCATCAGCCGCCGGGCAACCCGCTTGGGCGTGATGGCCCCCCGCCCCGCGGGCTGCGCTGTGCAACTTCTCTGCGTAATGGATGAACTCCACGAAGGCCTTGACATACTCCCGGCCTGCGGTTACGCTTTGAGCCGCGTGCTTCTTTTTCTCCAGGGCCACGTGAAAACGATGGTTCAGGCCCGCGGCCGCCTCTTTGGTCAACAACTTGGTCAGGTTGTCCACCGACCCGGTCTCCAGGGCCTTCTCGGCTCCCTTAATTGCCGGGCCAGGATCCGCCCCTGCGGGTTTCAAGCCGGTATAGGCTTCTCCTTCGCTGACCCGATGTAATCTAACCAGTGTCTCCAAGAAGAAGCGGTCGGCAACTTCCCGGGCTTCTTTCCCCAAGGGCCGCACGGCCATTGTCTTTTTAAACACAGCCTGCACCTCGGCCTCATCATTGGGCCTTATCCATTTAAGAACAGGCGTTATCTCACCTTTGTCCAAGGCAAGCTGCCCATCCAGCACTACCGGACCGTCCATCGTGTCACAGTGAGCACCGGCCAGGACAGGAGCCAAAAAACTTAGAGTTACGACCCAGATAAAGGCCAGGGTTGATCGGACCCATTTTTTAAGTACCATCTTCTCCTCCTATTAAAAATTACTCCATCTCGTCCGCCCAATGGATGCAGTTCACCGGGCAGGCGTCCATCGCCTCCTGGATTTTATCTTCCTCCGCGCCGCCGGGGTTGATCACCTGGGCAAAGCCCAG
>DYJG01000783.1 GCA_020723225.1 Desulfobacca acetoxidans
GGGCCACGTCCAAAACGATGAGGCGCTGCAGCACCCCCACCTGGGGCGCGGCCAGGCCCAGGCCCGGCGCGGCGTACATGGTCTCGGCCATATCGTCGATGAGGCGCTGCAACTCGCCGTTAATTTCGGTGATTTCCTGGGCTTGCTGCCTTAACACCGGGTCCGGCAACTGGCGAATGGGAAGCTTGGCCATGGCAATATCTAACAATCGGTAATAATTATTAATTCTATGGCATTTGGAGAGGATTTTCAAGGACAAGCTGCGCGGTGGGGCAAAGATATCTGCGTTTATCTGCGTGTATCCGCGGCTGATATTTAACCGCAGATGGACGCAGATGAACGCCGATATGGAGGGATCAACGCGGCGCCGGCCATTCCCAGGCCCGGATATCGTAGCGGGTAATGGCCGGCTGACTTGGAGGAAACAGGCCCGGGCCCGGCCTCCCTGCCGGACCCGGCCGTCCCCGGGGTTTCTGGGGGGGTTGCTATTTCTTTTTCATGGTATCATCCTTGGGATTGATATAGAAATCCACCTTGGCCACATTGGAATTACGCATGAGGTCGTTAAGCTCGTCATCGAACAACCCGTCGTCGCCAACATCAGGAATTGTGGCGTCAGCGTCGCCTTCCACCACCGTCGCATAAACGGTGGCTTCAAAGCCGGGCCCCAGAAAAGTAGTATTCTGAACAAACCAGGTGGCCAGGACTTCCACCTGGTTATTGCCCACATAATTTAAAGCCACGTGATTGAACGGCTTTAAGGCGTCGGAGTGGCCCCAATTCGTGCCAAGGGCGCCGGGAGGTTCCGCGGTGGGGATGAGAAGCACCAAGCCGGGAATATATTGGTTGGTTCCGGCGGTGGGGAGCCAGGAATCTCCCAGATTGGAGTTGAGGTAGAGCAGGCGTAATACCACCATCCAGTCTTGACCTTGGTTTCCCACCTTACCGCTGGTATAGGGGGCCAAAATACTGACTATTACCTGCTCGGCCGGCACAAAGGCTTGCAGGTTTTTAGAAAAACGCATATCAGCAGGCACTGCGTTTTCGCTATTTTGGCCCCCCACCACATAGATGGTCCCATTGATGGTCCCTGCGCCCAGCCCTC
>DYJG01000107.1:0-6520 GCA_020723225.1 Desulfobacca acetoxidans
GAAGCAGCGGGCGATCTTCCGCGCCCGGCCGGGGTCGCCGCAGGTGAGGATGTAGGGGGCCAAATCCCCGGGGCCGCAGTTTATATGATAGAAACGGCCCTGGGCGTTTTTGGGGAGTTCGGCGTCGATGGCCATAACTATTCGCACCTATGAGAAACCGGGGGCTGACAGGCTAATCGGGCGCCCCCCCTCACCCTGCTCTCCCCCCAGGGGCTGATCATTACCCACAAGTGGAGGGGGTGAAAGGGCTTTTGATGTGGATACGGAGTAATTGCATGGCCACATCCCCCCCTCACCCCAAAAGGTGCGTAAAACCTACCCTACCTGTCCTTCCCATTATGTTGATTCAGCAACTGCCCCTTGATCAGCCGCCGGATATGGGAGGCGTGGTGGGCCGCCTCCGGGTCGTGGGTGACGATGATGATGGTCTTCTTGAATTCCTCGTTGAGGCGGCTTAAAAGGTCCATCACTTCCCCCGCGGATTTTTTGTCCAGATCCCCGGTGGGTTCGTCCGCGGCGATGAGCGCCGGGTCGGTGACCAGGGCCCGGCCCACGGCCACCCGCTGCTGCTGGCCGCCGGAGAGCTGGGCCGGGTAGTGATGGCTGCGGTCGCTCAGGCCCACCAGCTCCAGGACCAGCTCCACGTGCTCCCGGCGTTCGTGGCGGGACAAAGGCGTGAGCAAAAGCGGCAGCTCCACGTTCTCGAACGCGGTGAGCACCGGGATCAAATAATAAAACTGGAAGATAAACCCCACGGACCTGGCCCGCCAGTGGGCCAGTTGGGCCTCGGAGAGCTCGGTCAAATCCAGCCCCTGGACCAAAAGCTTTCCCGAATCAGGGCGGTCCAGGCCGGCGATGAGGTTCAAGAGCGTGGTCTTCCCGGACCCGGAAGGGCCCATCAAGGCCAAAAACTCCCCGGCTTCGATGTTGAGAGAAATATCCTGGAGCACCGGCAGGGTCTGGCTGCCCCGGCGGTAGGACTTGTAGAGGTGGTCGATCTCCACTAGTGGCGGCTGGGGAGTGTCTATGGTCATGAGGTGCAGTAACCAGTAATAAGTGATAAGTAATAAGTAATAAGTGATAAGTGATAAGTGATAAGTGATCGCAGAGGCAATTTCTTACTTATTACTTATCACTTATTACTTATTACTATCAGGGGGCTTTTACCTTCACCCTGGCCCCATCCTGCAAAGACGCCGAAGGCTTCAGCACCACCTTGTCCCCTTCCTTGAGCCCTTTCTCCACTTCCACCAGGTCGCCCATCTCCGGCCCCAGGGTCAGGGGCGTCAGTTTCACCCGGTGGCCGTCTAACAAAAAGGCAAAAGAGCGACCTTCTTTGGTGACTACCGCCGCCTTGGGCACGGCCAGGCGGGCGCGGCGTTCCCCGGACTCCAACGGCCGGGAGAGAAAAGCCACCTTGGCGCTCATCTCCGGAAGGATGCGCTCGTCCGGCTCCAGGAACTTGACCTTGGTGAGGACCGTGGCCTTGGAGCGGTCCGCGGTGGGCACGATCATGTGCACCTGGCCGGGGAAGCGCTTGTCGGGAATGGCGTCCAGGGTGATTTCGCAGGGCTGCCCCAGTTTCACCTTATCCAGATTGGATTCGGCCACGTCCGCCTCCACCATCAGGGAGTTGAGGTCGGCCATGGTCACCACCGCGGCCCGGGCATTGACCGCGGCGCCGAAGGGGGCCACCACCTCCCCCACTTCCGCGTACTTGGTGAGCACCACGCCGTCGAAGGGGCTGCGGATGTAGGAATATTCCAGGGCGGCCTGGGCGTTGGCCAGACCGGCCCGGGCCGTATTGATCCGGGCCCGGGCCTGGGCCATGCCGGCCACGGCCTTATCCCGGCGGGCAATGGCGGTATCATAATCCTGGCGGGCCACCAGGTCCTTGGCCACCAGGGTTTTAAAACGGTCATACTGCAGGTTGGCGTCGTGCAGCTCCGCCTGGGCCTGGGCCAGACCGGCCTGGGCCTCCTTGATCTGGGCCGCGGACTGGTCCCGGGCGGCCACCAGGTCTTCATTCTCCAGGGTGGCCAGGACCTCCCCCTTTTTCAGGCGGCTGCCTTCCTCCACTCCCAGGTAGGCCAAACGGCCGGTGCTCTTGGAGGAGACCGCGGCCTTGCGCTGGGCCACCACGTAGCCGCTGGCGTTGAGCAAGGCATAGGCCTGGGCCGGATAGACCCGGGCCGCCACCGCGGTGGCCACCTCCGGCGCGGGCTGGAGCGGCCCCCACAGGTATAGGCCCAGGAGGAGAAGGAACGCGGCTCCGCCCAGGATCAAGCCGAAGCGGAGCCGCCGGGACGCGGCCGGCGGCCGCTCCTCGCCGGAGCGGGAGATGCGAAGTTTGTCCAGGTCCGGAGGCACTTGGAATTCCTTGGGAAAAAATAGGCCTGGCCCTTACCGGGCCAAACCTATAATTATCACATGGGCAGGGGGATGGCAACCTTCGGAAAGTGAGCAGTAAGCAGTAAACAGTAAGCAGTGAGCAGTGAGCAGTAAGCGGTAAGCAGTAAAAGCGGGGGGTTAACAGCTATTCTTTTGTTACTGCGGACTGCTCATTAATCTTAGACTTTCTTCACTCCTTCTGCGGTGATGGTGAGATAGTGGAACGGCGGGCCGATGTATCCGTCCTGGTTGGCCAGTTTCTGCATGGCCTCCTGGGCTACCCCGGCGATCTCGGCCAACGGGGCTTTCTTGGCGAGCAGTTGGCTCAGTTTGAATTCCAGGCCCAGGCGCCGGGGCAGGGTGAAGATGTTGGTGACCTGGTTGAACTCGATCTTGGGAGGTTTGGGCCGGTTCCAGATGATGAACAGCCGCGCCGGGTGTTCCGGGTGCTTGGCGGCGTATCCGGCCAGGACCAGGTACATGTTGTGCAGCGGGTCCACCGGCAGTTTTTCGCACATCTTGCGCATGACTTCGTCATAGCGGCCGGTGAAGAAGGGCATGGCCGCTTCCATCAAGGCGTCGATGTCGGTTAAGCCCTCGTCTTTGGCGAACTCGGCGAAATCCCGGCAGAGGTCGTGCCCTTCCACCGCGCCGGCGGAGGCCAGGACCGCGTGGGCGCCCACGGGGATGAGGCGCTCCACGGCGATGAAATGTTCTTCGCCGCCGGCTCCGAAAAACTCGGTGCGGCTGTCGGCGGCCAAAAGTATGCCTTCATTTGCGGCGCAGGCTATCAACTGTCCCATGGAAGTCTCCTTTAAACGGCAATTGATGTCTTTTTATAAGAGTCAAGTAATCATCTCCGGGACAGCGGTCAAGGGCGGGGCAAGGGGCGCCCGCGGGGTCATTTCCGAAAGATGGCCTCACGCAAAGACGCAAAGGCGCAAAGCAAGACGCAAGTATCAACTATTTGGTTATATAGGGTGGGTTTTCCGCCCCAGATTTCACAGAGATGCCAACGCAGCTTGATCATTTGATTTATCTGCAATTCCCCGCCCCTTTCTTCTGCAACTAATTTATTAAATAAGTACTTTTGCCCACGCAATTTTAGGCATTTTTACCCATGGTTTATTTAGGCGGATGTTTTTAAGATTTAGTTGTGACTATCTAGGTTTAACAAACCCCAGCAACAAACCATGATGAATGTTTGTTTACCCAACCGCCCCGATAAAAGCAGGTGCCCGCTCCCTTCTCCAACTTGAGGGGCCTTGCCGCGGCCGGCCTGGTGGGGAAAGGCCCGGCCGGCCAAAGGAAGTGTTTATGAAACCTCCATCAGTTTTTCGAATGCTGCGTTTAGGGGTGGCCCTATGGGCCGCCTTCGCCGTGGGAACGGTCCCGGGCTTGGCCCTGGCGCAAACTGCGGCCCATCAGGTCTTCTCCTTCAACGACCTGGGCATGCACTGTTATGATTCCAGTTTTGCGGAATTCGCAGTGTTGCCGCCCTACAATGTCCTGCGGGGCCAGGTCATCCTCAAGGGGCAGCACCCCCAGATTTTGGACAATACCCAAGTCAGGCTTACTTATAGAGCAGTGGCGGACCCCACGGGGTCCATCAACACCACCAGCCGGGGGAAGACCAACTTCTGGAGATACGAACAGCAGCTTTTCGGGGTCTCCCTGCCGGTGGACGTGGGCCTGAAAGGCGCGAGGATGCCGGGAGCCAACAACCTGAACCGACCCATGGGGGTCTTTGATCTCTTGAAGCGTTGGTTTGCCGCGGAAGGCATTCCCATTACCGTCAAAGACGACAACCTGATCCGCAACCCCCTGCCCCTGATGCGGGTGGCGGCCAGGGACGCGGCCACGGGCGCCATCCTCTCCACCCTGGATACCGTGGTGCCCGCCTCCGACGAAATGAATTGCAGCAATTGCCATTTCACCGGCAGAGACGCGGCGGATGCGGCCATTGCCCAGAAATACAATATCACCGTCCCCTGGAGCTCCAGTCCCAACCGGGCCATTCAGACCAAAGAAAACATCATGATCCTGCATGACGCCATCAATCAGACCAACCTCAACGCCAACCGGCCGGTGCTTTGCGCTTCCTGCCATTATTCCGCGGGCCTGGACCTGGACGGCCAGGGACCCCAGGGGGCCCAGGTGGGGAAACCTTTCCTGTCCCATGCCATGCACTGCAAGCATGGGAAAACGCCGAACGGCAATCTGCCTGACCCCAACAACCCGGCCATTGTCCCCGGGAACACCATCAACGCCTGCTATCAATGCCACCCCGGCCGGACCACCAAGTGTCTCCGGGGAGCCATGGCCACCGCGGGCCTCAATTGCCAGAACTGCCACGGCGGCATGCTGGCGGTGGGCGGGGTCTTCCCCCTGAAGACCACCGGGCAGCCCCGGCGGCCCTGGATCGATCTGCCCAAGTGCCAATCCTGCCACACCGGGGATGCGGTGAGACATGTCGGCGCCAGCCTGATCCTGCGCCGGGCCTATGCGGCTTCCGACCCGGCGGCCACTCCCCGCAACGCCGCCAACAAGCGGTTCGCGGAAAACAACAATACCCTCTTCCACCTCAGCCTGGGACACAACGGGGTGGCCTGCCAGTCCTGCCACGGCAGCCCCCATGCGGAATGGCCCACCCGGGCCGGGACCAATGACAATATCGCCGCCCGGCAGATCCAGGGGCATAACGGGCCCATCATCGAATGCGCCTCCTGCCACGGCACCAATCTACCCCGGACCATCAACGGCCCCCATGGGCTGCACAACATCAACGACCCCAACTGGTATGACGGGGGACACGCGAGCTTTGCGGAAAATAACCGGGATAACTGCCGGGCCTGCCACGGTCTGCGCGGGGAGGGCACGGCGCTTTCCAGGGTCGCGGCCGCCCGGGTCCTCCGGGCCGAGGGCACCCATTCTCTGGCCAAAGGCACTCCCGTGACCTGCAGCCTTTGTCACGAGAATCAGTTGTAACTGCCCTATAATCCGTAAGGACGCAAACCGAACCCTAAAAAAGAATCTCCCCATCCCGGAATCCGGGATGGGGAGATTCTTTTTTTAATCTCTGCGCCCTCTGCGTCTCTGCGGTGATTCATTTTTACCCCAGAGACGTAGAGGTCGTTTATGGGCAATAGATTATGTCGCTCCGTTTAGTTCCGTTGGGAAGAAGGGGGCCCCGACTTGACTAAGAGGCCCCGTAGATCGGCGATGAGACGGCGGTAGCGCTCCAGCATCTCCTGCATCTGCTTTTGCTGGTCCATGAGCGAGCCCTTTTCCTGGCGGAGGTTCTGGAGCTCCATGGTCAACTCGTAGTTTTCCTTGAGCAGAGCCCTGTTCTCCGCTTCCAGGACCATGATTTGCTCTCCCATGGAGAGGCGCTCCTCCTCCAGGTCGGATTCCCGGCGGCGGAGGTCTTCGGCCTTGTTGGCATAGGCCTCCTCCATGCGCGACGCCAGGCGCTCCTGGGTGACCGTCACCACCAGGCTCTTATAGAGCTGGCACCAACTGTCATAGCCCAGGCAGACATTGGCTGCATAATGGAAACGCCGGCGCTCCTCGGAGCTTAAGCCCTGGTAGAAGTTTTCCAGTCTGCTGGTGGAAAGCCCCGCCAGGGCGTTTTGAAAGCGGCTGGCGTCCCGCTGGGGGTCGATGATCAGCGGGGTCTGGCCGATGAGGTTCTTGATGGTCTTGATATGGTCCGCGCCGGTCATGAGATTGCTGCTCCGCAAGTCGTTCTTCAGGGATTGCCTCCGGAGCTCTGCTGCGCTCCGGATCCGGCCTTGCTTTTTCTACTTAGATATAATATCGACTAGGTGATTCAAAAGATTAACCGAAATCGAACAAATTTTTTCCCGCCGGAACCCGGCTGGGCTTCAATTGCATTTGCCCCGGGAATGTGGTACGGTCAGCCAAATTTCCGGGCTTGGGGCAGGAAGGGGTGAATCTTGTGTTCGCCCTGTGTCCCGGACAAATTTAAGGTTCGCCAAAAGAAATCTCTATAATGGCGGATTTTATTGATAAGACAAGGACCTGAAGATCATGAGCGAACCCGAAGCACTCACCCGGGAATTGGAGATGGCGGAAAAGGTCCGCCCCCTGGTGAACGAAATCTTGG
>DYJG01000107.1:6620-7812 GCA_020723225.1 Desulfobacca acetoxidans
ACCCGGGAATTGGAGATGGCGGAAAAGGTCCGCCCCCTGGTGAACGAAATCTTGGAGCGCTTCACCCGGGAGAACATTACCCCCCCGGAAGCGGGCATGGTGGTCCTGGCCTTGATCAGCCGCCTCCTGGAGGCCATGGAGAGCGAGCCGGAGCACCGGCGGTATTTTGTTTTAACCCTGATTAATGTAATAAATAGTTACCTGCTCCAGGAAGCCGGGGAGGCGCCCTCAAGCTGCCCCGCGGGGTCCGGCGGGCCGGAGTGATTCTTTTCTCGTACCTTTTTTTGCGTCTTTCTTTGCGCCTTTGCGTCTTTGCGTGAGGCCTTTTCTTTCAGAGCAGCTATGAACGTCAAAGCCCGCAATATCTTAGAGTTGGTCGGACACACGCCCATCGTCCGCTTAAACCGCCTCAACCCCAACCCCAACGTAGATATTTACGTCAAGCTGGAGTATTTCAACCCCGGGGGCTCGGTCAAAGACCGCCCCGCGTTGGCCATGATCGAAGCCGCGGAGGCTTCCGGCGAGCTGACGCCTGATAAGATCATCATCGAGGCCACCAGCGGCAACACCGGCATCGGCCTGGCCATGGTGGCCGCGGTGAAGGGCTATAAGCTGCTCCTGGCCATGCCCGAGTCCGCCAGCCTGGAGCGCAAACGCATCCTCCAGGCCATTGGCGCCCAACTGCTGCTCACCCCCGCGCACCTGGGCACCGACGGGGCCATCGAAGAGGTCTACCGCATGAGCCGGGAAAACCCGGAGAAATACTTCCTGGCGGACCAATTCAACAACCCCATCAACCCCGCGGCCCACAAGAACACCTCCCGGGAGATCTGGGAGCAGACCGAAGGCCGGGTGACCCATGTCATCGCCACCATGGGCACCACCGGCACCCTCATGGGCATTTACCGGCACCTGAAGGAGTTCAACCCCGCCATCCAGGTGGTGGGGGTGGAGCCTTACCTGGGGCACGCCCTCCAGGGCCTGAAAAACATGAAGGAGTCCTATAAGCCGGGAATCTTCGACAAGACCCGGGCCGACGAGATCGTGCACGTGGAGGACGAAGAGGGCTTCGAAACCGCCCGCCGCCTGGCCCGCCAGGAGGGGCTTTTTCTGGGCATGAGTTCCGGCGCGGCGGTAGCCGTGGCCATCCGCAAGGCCCGGGAGCTGGAATCCGGCCTCATCGTGGCCATCG
>DYJG01000108.1 GCA_020723225.1 Desulfobacca acetoxidans
AAGGCGGGAAAAGAAGGTCTTCGGTCTTTGGTCTTTGGTCTTTGGTCTTCGGTCTTTGGTCTTCGGTCTTTGGTCTTCGGTCTTTGGGTGAGAGTCTCCGGATAATTTGAATTGCCCAAGGATTGGGACTATCCGCTATAGATTAATATTATGAAAGACAAAAACTCTAAGTAATATCTTTTCCCTTTTCCCTTGCAAATGATACAAACTCAAGAGGAACATATTCATTGTCTAAATTCTTTCGACCCAAAAACCGAAGACCGAAGACCGAAGACCAAAAACGGTTTTTAACATGCGGCTGGCCATCATCTCCGATATCCACAGTAATTTAGAAGCCTTGGAGGCCGTATTGGCCCAAATCCGCGGGGAGGGTGCCGACGCCGTCCTTAACCTGGGGGACCTGGTGGGCTACAACGCCAGCCCCAATGAGTGCCTGGAACTCCTGGCGGGGGAGAAGTGGTTCAATCTGGCGGGGAACCACGACCTGGCCCTGCTGGAGCCGGAGCGGGCCGAGGGCTTCAATATCATCGCCCATCAGGCCCTGATGTGGTCCCGGGAGCAACTGCGCGCGGAATTCCGGCAATTCTTACACGACCTCCCCTTGACCCAGGAGTTGGGCGGAAGTTTTCTGGCCTGCCACGGCACCCCCACCAACCCCGACACGTATATCGCCTACCATTTCCAGGGCAAACGGGTGTTCAAGCAGATGACCAAGCAGGCTCAATTAAAAGTCTGCTTTTTTGGGCATACCCACCGCCGGGCCTTGTGGTACCGGGACATCCGGGGCACGGTGTCTTCCAGGGAAATCACCCGGCCCAAAGTGGCGCTGTCTAAGGAAGGACATTACCTGATCAATCCCGGCAGCGTGGGCCAGCCCCGGGACGGCAGTCCGGAGGCCGCGTACGCGGTTTTCGACACGGAGGAGTTTTCCATCCATTTCAAATCCGTGCCTTACGACATTCCCGGAGCCCAACGCCGGATACTCGCGGCCGGCTTGGCGCCGTACCTGGCGGAAAGACTGGCCCTGGGCAAGTAGGGATCGTTTTGCGTTTTTCGTTTTGCGTTTTTCGCAAAAAGACAATAACCTGCATCATCGATAAGTAACTTTATAGCATATAAAGGGAAATTGGCTTTTAGGGGGAAAGGACAGTGATGGCCAGGGCGGGGCGGCGCCGCCCCTTATCAGAAAGGGAGGGATGATGAAGCCTTACCAGAAAGAGGGAGTGCTGAAAGACGGCAGCCGGGTGATTCTGCGGCCCATGGTGAAGGAGGATCGGGAGAAGCTGCTGGAATTCTTCCGGGGTCTGGATGAAAAAGACCTGCTCTTCCTGCGCAGCGACGTGCGCGACCCGGCGGTCATCGACCGCTGGGTAAACAACATCGACTACCGCCGGGCCTTTCCCCTGTTGGCCGAAGCCGGCGGCCGCATCGTCGGCGACGGCACCCTGCACATGCGCCTGATGGGCTGGAAACGCCACGTGGGAAACGTGCGGGTGGTAGTGGCCAAAGAATACCAGGGCAAAGGCCTGGGCACTCTGCTCATCAATGAACTTGTCGAACTGGCGGGGGAATACGGCCTGGAAAAGCTGGTGGCGGAGATTCACCTCCAGGCCCACAGCGCCTTGGCCGCATTCAAGCGCGCCGGCTTTTCCACGAAGGCTGTTTTTGAAGACCTGGTCAAGGACCTTACCGGCCGCAGCAGCGATCTGGTGGTCATGGTGTGCGACGTCGAGGGCCGGGACCGTCGCGCTCCGGAATCCTGAGAAAGGTCTTCCCGGTTACCTTCCCTCAATTTACGGCTCCGGGCTTTGGCGGCGGCAAATAACGCCAAAGCCCGGCCCTGCGGCCGGAATCAAGTAGAATCTAAAATTTCCGATAGATAAATACGGGTTTGCGTTTCTCGCTTTGCGGTTTGCAAGGCTACCAGAAAACAACAGCCGGGCGGTGCTCCGTCCCTCTGGAGGTTTGTTCGTGACCTTTGCTGGTTTTGACATCTGGCTGCGAAATAACTCCCCTTTACTGCTGCCCCTTTTGCTTTCCCTCTGGATGGCCTGGGAAGACATCAAAACGCGGCGTATCCCCAACTATCTTACCTTCAGCGCGGCCGCGGCCGGCCTGGGTTTTCAACTGGGTTTCCACGGCTGGGGAGGCTTGTGGTCCGGATTCCTGGGCTTGGCTCTGGGTTTCGGCCTCCTCATCCTCCCTTATGTCCTCAAGGGTATGGGCGCGGGGGACGTCAAAGCCCTGGCGGCTTTGGGGGCCTGGCTGGGACCCCGGGACACCTTCCATCTCTTTTTGTACATGGGAATTTGCGGCGGAATTTTGATCCTGGCGGTATTGGCCTGGCGCCGGGAACTCTGGTCCCAAATGCGGCAAGGCTGGCGGTCCCTGAAAAATCTCGGCCGCAGACGCCCCTCCGGCCCGGAGGCTCCGGAGGCCGACCGGCGTCAACTGAGGATCCCCTATGCCGGGGCCTTGGCCCTGGGGATGGCGGTTCTTTATTGGCATAGTCTTTAAATGGGATCCCCGGTGTCGGAAATCTGACCATGGTTAATAATTTTGACATTATTTTTTCCCTCTTTAGAGAGGCGCAGATAAAATAAATTGACACTCCGGCCGCCCGGATGCCGGTTGCGGAACCGTGAATTTCCCTCCCGCCCGCCCCGTCAACGCTTCCCCCGCCTCCCTGTGATTTTTTTGGCTCGAATCTTGAATGCAATTTCGTCGACCCAGAAAAATTTCCCGATATTTTCTTAAAGTAGTTTTTTATAAAAGCCGAAATAGCTAGAAATAAATTTAAGGAACACTCAAAATGGTTAAAGTCAACAACCTGAAGTGGAAAGCCGACACTATCAGGTTCCTGAGGGGAGTAATGGGGGGGATTCTCCTGGGCATTGCTTTGTGCCTTGGGACCGGAGGGGGGCCGGCCCAAGCCGACAACCTGCTGGAGCGGGTGAAGGATCAGGAGATCAAACAAGTATTGCGCCTGCGTTTGGGGAGTTCCAAGGTCATCAAGACTCCTTTCCCCGTCACCCGGGTCTCGGTGGGCAATCCGGAAATTGCCGATATCGTGGTGATTTCGGACCGGGAAATCTATGTCAACGCCTTGGGCCCCGGGGTGACCAATCTCACCCTCTGGGGTAAAGGCCGCTTCACTTCCACCATGGTGACGGTGGAGATAGACGTCACCATCTTGAAAGAAAAACTGGCCAAGATTCTGCCCAAGGAAAAAATCGGGGTGGAAGCCGCAGGCGCCTCCATTATCCTCTCCGGCGAGGTTTCCAGCCCGGTGGCCCAACAAACCGCCCTCGATCTGGCCGCCGGTTTTCTCCGGGCCCACGGCGCCTTCACCGAGAAGGTGGAGGAAGTAAAGGGGGCCCTGCCCGCGGCGATTCCTTCCGGCGGCATGGGCGCCAAAGGCACCGCTGAGGGAGCTCCCAAAGAAATCAAAATCATCAATCTCATGCACGTGGGGGGTATCCAGCAGGTGATGGTGGAGGTCCGGGTCGCCGAGATTCAGCGGGATCTGGGGCGAAATATCGGCATCAACTTCTTCGCCACCGACCGCCAGGGCAATTTCGCACTCACCATGCTGGACCGGCTCACCACCCTCAACTCTTTTTCCCGGGGTTTTAACGCCACCACTATTGATCAGGCGGTTTCCACCGCCATCAATGCCATGGCGGGCTTTAAGACCGGCACCTGGTTGTGGACCGTATTTTTTAATGTGGCCAAGAACCAGGGTTTGGCCAGGATTTTGGCGGAACCCAATCTGGTGGCCACCAGCGGCCAGGAAGCCAAGTTCCTGGCGGGCGGCGAATTCCCAGTGCCGGTGCCCCAACCCGGCGCCGGCGGCGCGGTGATCACCATCGAATACAAACCTTTCGGGGTGGGCCTGGTATTTACGCCCACGGTATTGGATGAAGGCAAAATCGCCCTCAAGGTCTCGCCGGAGGTTTCGGAACTGGATTTTGTCACCGCGCCGGTGACCATCGCCGGCACCCAGGTGCCGGGGCTGCGGAAGAGGACGGTCACCACCCACATCGAACTCAAAGACGGCCAGACCTTTGCCATTGCCGGCCTGCTGTCGGATAATCACCGCAACACTATCGCTAAATATCCATTGTTGGGAGACATCCCGGTTTTGGGCGTCCTTTTCAGGTCCGCCAGATACCAGAAGAATGAAACGGAACTGGTGGTGTTGGTGACCCCCCGGCTGGTCAAACCGCTGACCACTACCGCGGTCAAGCTCCCCACCGATAAATATATCGAACCGAATGACTTCGAAGCCTATCTCTTGGGGGCCCTGGAAGGCAGGAAAAAAACGAGCCCGGCCAATAACACTTCGGCTCCGCCCCCGATGTTACCCGATGGCTTCGGGCAAAAGTCACTGTATTAACTGGGGGAGCATCCATGAAATCACCGCTGGCAGGACCATCAAGACAACTTTTCAGGATCGTATTTGCCTTTCTATTGAGCGCGGCGCTGCTATGGCTAGCCGGTTGCGCCAAAGCCGACGGCGTGCCCCGGAATATGGAAGCGGACTATGGCCGCTCCGTAACCAACAACCGCTTGCACATGATGGCGACGCCCCCGGGGGAAGTGGATCCCAATCCTCCCTTGGGAATACCGCCCCAGGCCGCCAAGAATGTCCAGGAGCGCTACGATAAGTCCTTTAAGGAAAGGGAAGAGCCACCGACCATCAGGTGGATCTTCAAGTAGAGTCTGCCATGGGATGGTCCTGGAGGCCCGCAAGCCGAGGCCGGCAGGCGCCCTGCAGATCAACATCGGGGTTTGTTTACGGAGGGTAAGGCAGTGACTAAGCAGAGAATCGGAGGAGCCGCTAAATTTCGCGCCCTCGCCGCCGGTTGGGGCATCGGATTTTTCATCGCTGTGGCGGTCTTGGGCGCCGGCTGCAATCGCGCCCCTTCCGAGCACAGCCAGTTGTCCGACAATTCCGAAGGCCAATTATTGGCGGGCATCAGGGCGCCTGCGGGTGATACCAACCGGTTGCTGCACAACGCCCATTACCTCAAATTGATGGGACGGCCGGAACTGGCCTTCAGGGAGTTGGAAGCGGCTTACCACCAGGATCCCGCGAACGTCCGGGTGCTCAACGCCCTGGCCCTGGCCTGCGATGAGATGGGGGATTTCACCCGGGCCCAAAAAATCTATCAGCAGGCCCTGAAACTGGACGACTCCAACCAGGCCTTGAATAACAACCTCTGTTTTTCCTATTACCTGTCCGGCCAATGGGATAAGGCCGAATCCTGCTTCCGCCAGGCCTTGAGCAAGAATTCCCAAAATATCATGGCTCGCAACAACTTGGGCCTGCTCCTTTGCCGCCTCGGCCGTTCCGAGGAGGCCCACCGCCTCTGGCGGGAAGCTGAAGGCGAAATCGCCGCCCAGAAAAAGATGCAGCAGGTGATGGTGGCCTTAGGCATAGGGGATTCCCCCCGTTACGCCCAACTCCCTGAAGCGGCCCCGGCTGCCTCCGCCACCCCGGCGAAGGCCGCACCCCCGTTGCCCGAAGCTGCCCCCGCAGCCTCCGCCCCGCCGGCGAAGGCCTCGGCCCCGTCGCCGGCAGCGGCCCCGGCAGCAATCCCGGCCAAGGTAAATCTGCCCAGGACCCCGGAGCCCCAGCTCCCGGCTCCTCCGCCGGCCAAACCCCGGGAATCCGTGAAAGTGGCCGCCGGCAGCCCGGCCGTAGCAACAAAGGATAAGAACCCGGATTTGGTAATTGCCGAGAAGCCTGCGCCGCCCCAGCCTAAAAAGCAGGTGACCGCGCCGCCGGTTCCGGAACTGCTGGCGACTCCCGCGCCGCTGGCGAAAGCAGATTCCGGGGACAAAAAAAATAAGCAGGTAGCGATGGCTCCCAAGCCCCCCGCAAAATCAGGGATCAGCGCTGCTCAGGACCGGCCTGCATCCCCCGCCCCGGCTTCGGCTCCCCCGGCCCCGCCCAAGCAGGCCGCCGCGCCCGCTACTATGGATCCGAAGCCCGCCCCGGCCACCTCCCCGCCGCCTCCAGTCAAACCCGCCAAGATCAAGGAGGCCCCAGCGCCCGCGCCGGTGCGGCTGACTGCGGCGCAGATGGAGCAAAGCAGCATCGCCATTGTCAACGCCGCCGGCGGCTCCGATCTGGGCCGCAAAATGTGGAAGATGCTGACCGATGAAGGGTTCAAGGTGGTGTCCACCTTCAATCATCGGGAATTCCGGGCAGAAGACACGGTGATCTATTATCGTCCCGGCGCGGAAGTGATGGCCAGGGCCTTGAACGCCAAGTTTTTCCCCAAATCCCGCCTGGAGATCGGGGATGATTTTGCCCGGGGCGCAAATATCAAGATTCTTCTGGGAGAGAATGGGGCAGAGCCTGCGGTCCTGGCTGAAAAGCCGGCGGTGATGGCGGATAAGATTGCCGCCGGCCCTCCCTCCGACCTCAAGGAACCGAAGGCAGTGACAGCCGCAGCCGCTCCCGCAGCGGTGGCCCTGCAAACTAAAGCCCCTGCTCCGGCCGCGGACGCCGCGAAAACCGCGGCCCCGGATGCCAAGCATTTGACGGCCGCCGAATTGGAGACGCTGGCCATCGAAATCCGCAACGGCACGCCCGCTCCCGATCTGGCCCGCAAGACCAGGGCCGTGCTCTCCGAGGAAGGGTTTAACGTCGCCCGCATCGGCAATCACAAGGATTGGGGCGCGGAGAAAACCATCATCTATTACCGCCCCGGCGCCGAAAAAATGGCCCGGAACCTGAGCGCCAGATTTTTCGCCAATTCCGCCACGGAGCAAACCGCCAGTCTCCCCGCGGACGTGGCCGTGAAAGTCCTTCTGGGGAAGGACCTGGTGCAGCGCTCCGAAGTTATGGCCAAACTGAATGACTGAGGTAATGCCCATGAACCCCCGCAGATTACCGCTCCTTTTGCTGCTGCTGGCCTTGCCCCTGCTGTTGGCTCAGTGCGCGGCCAAGCAGCAATCCCCGGATAGTATGCGCCGTGATCTGATGAAGCGGGAAGCCGCATTAGCGGCCGCGGACGAGGAGTGGGAAAAGAAGCAGGCCAAAGCCGCCAAGGCCGGCCAGGACGGCATACCCCTGGACCGTCTGGAAGCTTTGGGGGAGATGGCCCTGCAAAGCAAAGACTATGAAACCGCGTTGATGAATTTTCTGGAAGTCCTGAAACAAAACCCCAGCCGCCACGACATCCGCTACAAGGTGGGGGTCATCTTTTTCCTCACCGGACAGATGGACGCAGCCACCAAACAGTTTGCCCAGGTATTGATGCAGCGGCCGGAAATGGTGGAGGCCCACGAAGCCCTGGGGATGGTGCATCTGGAAGAAAAGAGATACGCCCTGGCCATCGAAGAATTTCGCATCGTCCTGAACCAGGACCCCAGGCGGGTCAAGGCTCTGCATCTTCTGGGAATCGCCTACCTGGAGGCGGGGCAGAACCAACAGGCGATCACCGAACTCACCAAGGCCCTGGCCTTGGAGCCGAATAACCTCAACAGCCTCACTACTCTGGGCCAGGCATACCTTAATAAACATGAATACGCCAAAGCCCTGGGGCCTCTTAAGAAAGCCCAATCCCTGGCTCCCCAGGACCCCAAGGTGCACCGGCATCTGGGCATGGCCCTGGCGGGATTGAAACGCTACCCCGAGGCCCTGGAGGCCTTTTTGAAAGCCGGGGACGAAGCCCAGGCTTACAACAACATCGGGGTCTATTATTATCAGGCGGGCCAATACGAAGAGGCCGCCAAATGCTTCCAGAAGGCCATCGAT
>DYJG01000109.1 GCA_020723225.1 Desulfobacca acetoxidans
GGGTCAGGGGTCAGGGGTCAGGGGTCAGGGGTCAGGGGTCAGGGGTCAGGGGTCATTTAAGCAAATCTTGCTTTATATCATTTTCACTTTCCCGGGAAAAGAGATGGGAGAAGGTGAGCCGGGACCGGGCCCCGGCGGCCCGGTGGCGGCTGACCCTTAGCCCCCTCCCGCAAACTTCCTCCGGCTATTGACAAAGCTGCTGCCAGCGAATATAAAAAACAGATGTTGGGGGATCGTCCAACGGCAGGACTGCAGACTCTGGATCTGCCTATCTAGGTTCGAATCCTAGTCCCCCAGCCAAACATACTCCCCGGTAGCTCAGCAGGTAGAGCGGGTGGCTGTTAACCACTTGGTCGGCGGTTCGAGTCCGTCCCGGGGAGCCACAGAGAATCCAAAGGGTTGGCTATTACGGCCAACCCTTCTTTTTGTTTAGTGAATATAACGGTTATTTCTATTTTCCCCTCAAAGCGCCTTTGGGTCGGCATATTAAAATTTAGAAAAAATCACGATTCTCCTTGACTTTAGGGCGATTATGTCTTGAGCAGTGCTTCCACAAAAGACCATTTGACATAATAATTTCCGGCCAAAACTTTTTCAGGATAATATTTAGTTTCGAGTTTGGAATAAATTAGATTAGCTATTTTAAATTTTTCTTTCCTAGATTTACTCTAAAAAGGCTTTCCGCCCATGATTTCGGGATTGAAAGTTATGCGAGTCAGATTATGCATTCCCGCCTCCTGTGCTAATAGGTAAGCTTATTATACATATATTAGATTCTTAGGGAAACATATAGAAAAGTAAACATATTTCCGCCCAGAGTTGTTGTTACAAAACGTAAGGCTCCTGCCATTTGGTGAGCAGCGGCTTATCCAGGTATTGTTGGCAGCGTTTTAGAAAGACGCCGGATGGGGGGTCGTCGCAGTACAGGTCCAGGATTTCGAAGAAGCGGCTGGCGGCCTCCGATATTTTCCCCTCTTTATAAGCAACCAATCCGGCTTCGAAGATCTCCAGCCACGGCGGGGGCCCGCCCGGAGGCAGGTAGCCGATCAGTTCGTAAATCGTCACCGGTTGGGCCCGGCCCTGGACCTGCACCAGGTCCAGTTCCCGCACCAGAAAGTGATTGCCCAGGCGCCGGTAAGTGGCATCGCTGATCATGATCTCGGTGCCGTAGGTTTTATTGGCCCGCTCCAGCCGGGCGGCCAGATTGACCGTATCCCCCATCACCGTGTAATTAAAATGTTTTTTCGAGCCCACATTGCCGGCCACCACCGGTCCGGTGTGCAGGCCGATGCGCATGGAGATGGCGGGAAATCCCTGAGCTTCCCAGGATTTTTGCAGCAGGCGCATGGCCGCCTCCATTTCCAGGGCCGCTTCGCAGGCCAGGGCGGCGTGGTCGGCGATGGGCAGCGGCGCCCCCCAAAAGGCCATGATGGCGTCGCCGATATATTTGTCCACGGTCCCCTGCTTCTCCAGGATGATTTCCGTCATGGTGGAAAAATATTCGTTGAGCAGGCGGATTAATTCCCGGGGCGCGGTGTTTTCGGCCATGGCGGTGAAACCCACCATATCCGAAAACAGGACGGTGGCTTCCACTTCCTCGCCCCCCAATTGGAGGCGCTCCGGGTTGGCGATAATGGACTCCACCAGGGACTCCGAGACGTATTGCCCGAAGGCCTGGCGCAGCCAGCGCTTTTCCCGGGATTCAATCCAGTAATGGGCAAAGATATGCCCGGCATAGACCACTGCCAGGCCGCCGGCAAGGAGCACCGGCGGGAACCAGAGGCTCAGGTACAGGAAGAGATAGGCCGACAACCCGAAAATCAGCCCCACGAATCCCACCAGCACGATCATGGCCGCGAAGGGGGAAACCCTGAGCATTAAGGCGCCGAAGGCCAGCATCACCAGCAAATAAATACCGAGCCTGGGGAGTAGCGGCACCTCCCGGCCCCAATTTTTTTTCAACAGGGTATTGATGATCTGCCCATGGATTTCCACGCCGGACATGAGCAGGCCGGTGCCGGCATAAAAAGGCGTTAAAAAGGAATCGGCGATGGGGGTGGGCGCAGCCGCCACAATGCGGCCGATGAGGACGATCTTGCCGCGCACGTGTTCGGCCAGGTAGGGGTCCGGTCCCGCCAGCACCCGGCTATAGGAGAAGGTGTCAATGTGTCCGGGCGGGCCGGTGAAATTAATGAGGCCGCACTTCAACGCCGGGATGGTGAAACCCGGGCTGTAGGCCCGGACCACGGCTTCTGGGAGGGTTTCCTGGTCGCCGAAAAGGCAATGAAAGCGGCGCACGATGCCGTCGGTATCGGGGGTTACCAGGGTAAGACCCATACCAAAGGCCGCCTGGCGGAAAGGTTCCCACGGCTGGACCGTAATCTGCCTGGCGGCCTGGGGACTGTCGCTGTATTCAATGGCGGTCGCCAATATGACGTTGCCCGCCTCCCGGATGGCTGCGACAAAGAATTGGTCATCGTCACCGGTTGTGGGCTCGGCAAACAGAACGTCGAAAACGATGAGACGGGCCCCGGCGGCCTTAAGCTTGCGGACAAGTTGGGCGTGAAAGCTGCGGGGCCAGGGCCAGGCGGTCCTGAGGTCCTGGAAGGAATGCTCGTCGATGCCGACGATGAGGATTTCCTTCGGGGGAGAGGAAACGGGCCGCAGCCGGTACCAGAAATCCAGGCTGTGATGCTCCAGGGTCTGCCCCATATTGAGGACGCTCATGAGCGCCAGCGCGCCAAAGACCGCCAGGGTTAGGCAGCCGATCCTCCACCGGGGCGCATGCAGGATGTCAGAGATAAAGGCCAAGTCTGAACAAGAACCTCCGCTGATTGGAGAATTCCAGGTCCCTGAACGGCTCCAGGGAGTAAAAAGGACGGCGGTTAAACAGGTTTTGCAGTTCAAAGAGGGCGAAGCCCCGTTTGTTGGGGAACTCCCGGCCCAAGGTCAGGTTGAAAATGACAAAGGGGTTGTCGGCCGTATGGCCCGGAGTCTCGCCGTACTGCCACACCAGAAGGGGCCTGATCCGGGCCAGCCAGCCCTGGGGGTGGAGGTAGGCGAGGCCGACGAAGGCATTGAATTCGTTGAAGGCCCGGAGGTTGTCGGTGGCCTCGTAACTGAGGTCGGGGATGACCCGTTTGCCCATGACCCCCAAAGACAACCCCAGGGACGAGGCCAGGATGCGGTTCATCACCAAGGAGGCCTGGTAGCGTTGCCAGGTCCGCCAGATGGAGGTTTCCACCCCTGCATCATCAGCCACAAAAGTGGGGGTGGAAAGGCGCAGCGCGCTCAAGCGCAAGGCCGTAAAGGTCTTGGCGTTCCATTGGGCCTCCCAGGCAGCCCCGGCCTGGCGGATCTCCGTCCCGGAGCGGGAGTCGATGGCCCACAGAAACCCTGCGGTTTCCGCGGGCACCAGAATGGGCTGAATGAGAAAATGAGTGTTCAGATAGCGGCCCAGGGCGCCGCGCAAGACATGCTGGGTGCCGTTGATATTAAACTGGTAATTGACCCCGAAGCGGGGGCTCCAGGAGGAGGTGTAAATATTTCTTTGAAAAAAGGGGCTGACCGCCTTGTTGAAGTCCTTGAACAGGCCCAGCTCGATCACCAGGTCTTTATGGGGCCGCCAGTAATCCAGCAGGTAGAAACTGTAGCTCCACTGGGGCGGAGAAAAGGCCCCGATGGCATCGGTTCGCTGGGAAAACACCGGCGGAGGGCCGATTCTCACCAGGTCGTGGAAAAAACTCCTCTGAGTGACACCGGGGCCGGAGAGGTAATCGAAGCCGCCGATGAGGTTGTGGTCCCCCGCGGCGGACAGGCGCAGATATTGCTGCACCTGGATATTGTTGATGGTCTGGTCGAAGGTCCGGTGGAGGGATCCTTGTTCATTAAAGGGGAAGAGAAAGGGCGCGCCCGGGTCGAGGTTGCCGTTGAAGGAACCAAAATCCCCCACGCGAATGGGATTATCCAGATGGGCGTAATAGGCCAGGAAGGTCGCCTGGGGATTAAAGCGGTGCACATACGCGGCCTCGTAACGGTTTTGGCGCAAATTAAACGTCTGGTCGGAGGTGTTATTGACCGGCCCCACAAAGCCCAAGCCGGGCGGCGGAGTCAGCCGGGAAGTGCTCCGTTCGTGAGCCTTCAGGTCCACGAAGTCCACGAATCCCGTAAGGGTTCCCTTAACCGAGGGCTCCCATTTGGCCACCCCCTGGATGTCGTAAGAGCGCAGAGTGCCGGTGAAACTGTCGGGGCTGTCCGTGGAGGGCCAATTCGCGCCGTTGCTCTTGGAGTATCTGCCGAAGACTGCGCCGGCCACTCCGGGCGCGCCCCCATAGGCCAGCCCCTGGTAGTCCTGGATTAATTTGGACCCCTCTTGAGCCCCCAGGCCGCCGGCAACCGCTACGCGGCCGTAAGGCATCTCGAACAAGGGGGTGTAGTCCGTGGTGAAACCCAAGGACTCGGTTCCCTCCAGGGGGACGCTGCTGAAGGTGGCTTGGTTGGCCCGTGACAGGACCCTAAAGAGGGTTCCTTCGATATTGGCGGTGGACAAAAGCAGGCCGCTGGTCAGGAAAGGCGCCTCAGTTCCGGCCCGGGACCCCAAGATGGTTTGCCACAGGAACAGGTGGGCCGAGCTTTCGTGGGGGTAATAGTTGACCGCGGTGACCGCCTTGCTGAAAGCCCACTCATTGAGCCCCAATTGCTGGTAGGACTTGGCCAGGCTGTAGTTGCGCACCGCCAGGTCCTGGTCCAGGAGGCTGCGGGACCTGAACATGGCCACGTTGTCGTTCAGTTCGATGGACTTGTTGATCTCCTGGACGGCCTCTCCGGGCCGGTTGAGGTCCGAGAGGGCGATGCCCTTGTAAAAATAGGGGGTCGGGTCCTTAGGGTCCAGGGTCTTGGCGTAGTCGTAGACCTCCATGGACCTGCCGAAGGCCCGGGTTTGGTAGAGGGCTTTGCCCAACACGGTCTGGTAGGACGCCACCCGGGGGTCCAGCAGCGTGGCGGTGAGCATTTCCTCCAGCCCCCGGTGGAACTCCCGGTGGCGGAAGTTGTAAATGGCCAGCCCCAGGTGAGGTTCCCCGAACCTGGGGTCGGCCCTGACGGCCTGGTTAAACAGGCTGAAGGCGCCGCTGTAGTCCCGGAAGCCCAGGCGGACGAAGCCGGCCAGACTGAGGACCTGGGGGTCTTGCGGCGCGATCTGCAAAGCCCGGTCAATGGTCTTCTGGGCCCGGGAGAGATACTCCGAGCCCAGCCAGATTTTGGCCAGGTAGACATAGGCGGTGACGAACCGGGGGGCCGTGTCGATAGCCTTTTGAAAATACTGGGACGCGGCAGAGAGGTCGAAGGAAGCCATTTTCACCAGGCCCATGCTGAAAAGGGCCATGGGCGAGCCGGGGGCTTGGGCCAGGGCCTGGGTGGCCTCGGCAAGGGCGGCCTCCTTGCGGTTTTGGACCAGATTGATCTGGGCCAGCAGAGGCCGGGCCAAACGCGGCCCGGGCTGGGGCAGAACCGCAGCCTTCTCCAGCCGGGATCGCGCTTCTTCCACCTTCCCCGCCAGGAGCGCGAAGTAACCGGACATGGCCGTCATCAGGGGTGAGGCAGCGTCCTTCCGGCCGGCCGCGGCCATCACTTCATAGGCGCCCGCCGGGTCGTCCAGGTCATTTCGGGCCAGCGCCCGGCCCACTAAAGTCAGATCATCTGGCTGAAGTGCTTCAAGGCCTCCTCCGGCCGGTTTTCCTGCAGGCTCACCCATCCCAGCAAGGTCAGGGCCCTGGAGTTCTCCGGGTCTTTCGCGAGCACGCTCGCGGCCTGTTCCCTGGCCGCAGGCAGGCGACCCTGATCATAGGCCGACTCGCCTTCCCGGATCAAAGCGGCCAGGGCCGGGGGCCCCGGCGGGGTGCGGAAGGCCCCCGGCTGCGGAGTGAGTGGAAGATCCTGGTAGCTGATTACTCCCGGGTAATAGAGGACCCACTGCACCGCATCGGCGGGCTCCACCAACATGTGTTTTAACGGCCGTTGCCCGGGAAGGGCATAGCCTTCCTCCCCCGGCAGCAGACAGACCTCGCCCTGGGGGTTGGCGATGCAGACGTTCCCCTCCATTAATAAAACCTTGGTGGAGCCGTCACGCCGGACCTTGATGTTCAGCTCCGTACCCCGGATGATGGCGGTGACCGCCGGGGTTTCCAGTTCAAAGCGGAATTTTTCCTGCTTGTTGCGCAGCCAGATTTCTCCTTCGGGCACAATGTAACGGCTGGGAGGGGGAGGCTCTTTGGTGGCCGGAGACACCGGCTGCAGGCGGGGGGAAGGGGTGATGCTTTTGAGGATGACCATGGTATTTTCGTTAAGTTTGATCTGGCTTTCGTCCACGCAGAGGATGGAGGCGCTGGAAGCCGGGCCGGTGCGCACCGCGTCCCCGGCGCCCAGGAATTGTCCAACCTTGGCCGGCTCCCAGCGCTTGTCGGCCTCATGCCTGACCGTCACCTGCCCTTGAATGGCAATCAGCTTTCCCACCGCCGGCGCCTCAGGCATGGCCCGAAGATCGCCGGGCAGGAGTAAAATCCCCAAAAAAGTCAGAGTAAGCCAGCCCACCCACCCTGAACGTTGCATCTTTTCCTCCCTAGGCCTTGCGTTTATCCTTGGGTTAAATAATGGCAACGCCCATAACCTTCCCGGTTATGAGTTTTTCGCATCCCCGCCTTTTTCGCGCAGCAACCAGGCCGTCCAGGGAGAGTCGGGAAAACCTTTGAGCCAGCCAAGTTTGCGGAAATGTTTCAGGCACCAGAGGCAAGGGGTCTCCGACAGGCCATCCGGGCTGCCGCGGTTGTTCAGCCTTGCCTCCACAACTGCGGCAGCCTGGCGAAACTGCCGGACCATAGCCTCTTTCAGCGAGACTTCCTTGAGGTCGGCCACCAGCTCCCCACAAAAGGAAGTGGGAATGCCGTCACCGACGTTAATGTGGGAGAGGGTGCAGCAGAAGATGACGTTCCCCTGGTAATCCACGTTCAAAAAGTCCACCAGGTGGCCGCAGTCCAGGATGCCTCCGCCCAGGGAGTAGCCGTCCACCGTGATTTTGTTCCTGGTGACCCCCATGAGGTCGGTTTGGATCCAACGGATCGTGTCCCCGGCCTCCCGGGGAGAAGGCAGCAGCCCTTCTCTGATGAAACCGGGGGTGGGAAAGGGATAGAGAAACCCATGCTCCACTGCGCCCATCCTGACGCCCAGGAGGGCGAGCTCGGTGAGCTCGCCCCGATTGGCCGCAGTGACCGTGCTCTTCAGCGACAAAGGCAGGCGGTGGTTCCGGCACAGAGTCATGCCTTCCACCACTTCCCGGAAGGATTTCCGGCCCCTGAGGCCGTCATGGGTTGCGGCCCGGGCGCCGTCCAGGCTGAAACAGACGGAGGCCAGGCGCTCCTTGACCTGAGGTTCCAGGAGCAGGGGCAGGACATACTCCGGAAACCGGTAGCCGTTGGTGATCAGGGTGAACTCGAACCCCAGGCCGGCGATCAGGCGCAGCAGCTCCCCCAGGTGGGGGTAAAGGGCCACTTCGCCGCCGGTGAGGCAGATGGTTTTGAATCCCAATTCCCCGGCCTGAGACAAAATCGCGTCCGCGGTCTTAAACGGCAGAAAACCGGGAGCATCCGCCTTGTTCCGGAAACAGTGCCGGCAGGACCGGTTGCACTGATTCGTGGGTTCGAGAACGATCTTTTTCATTAGAATTTGCAGCAGCCGGTGCCGAACCAGTTAACC
>DYJG01000784.1 GCA_020723225.1 Desulfobacca acetoxidans
AATGATGCTCCTGGCAGCCGTCCTGTTGGTCCCGCCGGCGGGGGCCAGGGCGGAGATGTATGTGGAGGCCTATCTTGGAGGGGTGCAGGGCGCCAACACCTCGCAATCAACGTCGGGGACCGGGTCCGTCCTGGGAATATTAAACGTTAGGGACTCATTCAATTTTCCCGGTCGGCTCGATCCCGCGTTCTTGGGCGGCCTTAAGCTGGGCACCTGGTTTGTGAAAGAAGGATTTTTAGGGTTTAACTACCCCAACTGGATGAAGTATTTCGGTTTTTATCTGGATTTCACCATGCATCGCCTTAATTTCCGTGACCAGTCGGGGAGGTTCTCCAGCAGATTCTCTCTCCTGGGAATTCCCCTTGCCAATTTTGCCGGTCAGGCCAACCTCTTCAGCGAAGGGGTTGCCCCTACCCTGGCCTTCATGTTTGCGGCCCGATACGGCTTCCTGCCCGATCAGGAGGTGCCTTTCGGCCGCCTCCAGCCTTATGTGGCCGTGGGTCCGGGTCTCATGTTCGCCAGCCAGCAGCCCAAAGTCACCTTTGTCAATGTTAATAGAGTCAACGGAGTTCCCATCCCGCCGGTAAATATCAATCAGGCTCAGGACTTGGAGTCCCAGTCCGATGTTGCTTTCTGTTTGGCCGCGGAGGCAGGCTTGCGCTGGATGGCCTTGAAGAACGTTTCCATCGACGTCTCCTTCAAGTACCGCTTCGCCGAACCGCGTTTCACCTACAAGGTGGATAGCTTCATCCTGGGCAGTCTTGCCTCGCATACCTTTACCCTGCAGCCCACCTTCCACCTATTCAGCGGCCAGATAGGCGCGGCTTACCATTTCTAATCTGAACCGCGGTTAAATCGGCCAGGCGGCCTCCGGGCCGCCTTTTTTACTGGCGCATCGCCTTAACCGCGGGGACGCTCTTGTCTCTCAATACCCAATTTGATATGTTGTGGCGCGAAAACTAAAAACTAAAAACTGAAAACTGCATAATGTTCCTCCAGCAATTGCTTAACGGCCTGACCGCCGGCGCCGTCTACGCCCTTATCGCCCTGGGCTATACCATGATTTACGGTATTCTGGGCCTCATCAATTTCGCCC
>DYJG01000110.1 GCA_020723225.1 Desulfobacca acetoxidans
GGGACCGGAGTTAAATCTGGGGCGAAAAGGGGAAAAGGGAAAAGGGGGAAATGGTATTTTAAAGCTGATTAACTCTTCACCTTTTGACCTTTTTCCCTTTTCCCCCAGATAGTCCCTCACATCAAAATCGCGTTTTTCAACAAAAACATGATAGGTTCCCGTTTATGAAATATATCATTCTCGTGGGCGACGGCATGGGGGATTACCCCATCGCCGAACTGGGGGGGCGCACCGTACTGGAGGCCGCGGCCACCCCGAACCTGGACGGACTGGCCCGGCAGGGGGAATTGGGCTGCGCCCGCACCATTCCTAAAGGTATGGACCCGGGCAGCGATATTGCCAACCTCTCCATTATCGGCTATGACCCGGCCCGCTACCACACCGGCCGCGCGCCCCTGGAGGCCGCGGCTTTGGGCGTGGCCCTGGGGGCCGACGACGTGGCCTTCCGCTGCAACCTGGTGACCCTGCGCCAGGAAGAAATGGGCCTGGTCATGGAGGATTACGCGGCCGGGCACATCAGCAGCGCCGAGGCGAAGGAACTCATCACCGCCCTGGACGGGGCCCTGGGCCAAGACGGCCGCCGCTTCTACCCGGGGGTGAGCTACCGGCACCTCCTGGTCTGGCGGGAGGGGCGGGCGTCCTGGCGCACCTATCCGCCCCACGACTGGAGCGGCCATGACGTGACCCAGCTGATGGAATGGGACGGCCCGGAGCGGCCTTTGTGGGAGCTGATCCGGGAGTCCTGGGCGGTGCTCAAAGACCAGGAGGTCAACCGCCGCCGCGCTGCTGACGGGAAAAGACCCGCCACCTCCATCTGGCTCTGGGGCCAGGGGCGGCCGCCGCAACTGCCCACGCTGCAAGAACGCTACGGCCTGACGGGCGCGGTGATCTCCGCGGTGGACCTGATCCGGGGCATCGGCTTGTATGCGGGCCTGAAGCCCATCCTGGTGCCCGGGGCCACGGGGTATCTGGACACCAATTACGCGGGGAAGGTGGCCGCGGCCCTGGAAGCCCTGAAAACCATGGACCTGGTCTTCATCCACGTGGAGGCGCCGGATGAAGCGGGGCACAGCGGCGAGCTAAAGCTCAAGATGCAGGCCGTCGAGGATTTCGACGCCAAGGTGGTGGGGCCCTTGATGGCCGGCCTGAAAGAGTTGGGGGACCACCGGGTCCTCATACTCTGCGACCACTATACCCCCATCGTCAAGCGCACCCATACCCCGGAGCCGGTGCCCTTCGTGCTGTTTGATTCCCGCAGGCGGGGCGACCAACTCCAGTTCTACACCGAAAACGACGCCCGGGAAGCGGGGCTGCTCCTGGAGCAGGCCGCGGATCTGCTGCCGCGGCTATTGGAAAAATAAAAGAAACCTCACGCAAAGACGCAAAGTCGCAAAGAAAAGACGCAAGAAAGATTAACAGGGGCACGGCTTCAGCCGTGCCCCTGTCTTTTACGAAAAACGAAAAACCAAAAACGAAAAACGATACTATTGATAAACCCCGACGCCGATATAGATATCCCCCACCCGCTCCAGGTACATGGACTTGGTCTCGATTTTTTTGGTTGCCGGGTTGGGGTATTTATAGGTCTGCCAGGCGGTGTTGCTTTTCTCCAGCAGCTTCAGGCGATCCTTGGTGATAAAATTGCCGTCTATGTCCCGGACCTCCATCATATCCTTGCCGGCCAACTCCGGCATGGCGCCGTGGGCCAGGCACTTGCCCTGCATATCACCGACGATGACGTAAAGGTCCCGGTCCACGAACTGCCCCTTGGGGTTGTTGAACTCCGCCAGGGCCTGATCCCGGCCGTTGGCCTTGAGAAAGGCAACGGCCTTATTCACCATGGCCACGGCCTCTTCTTTAGTGCCTTTATCCGCAGCCAGGGCCGCGGATAAGCCCAAAGCCAGGACCAAAATCAGAACACCCAAAAGGGCGGTTAGCCTTTTCACCCTTTCCTCCTTATATTCATAACGACATAAATAATTGCGCATTATTCATCTCTGCGCTCTCTGCGTCTCTGCGAGATAAAAAGATTTCTCGCAGAGGCGCAGAGGCCGCAGAGAATGCTAAGCGCGGTTAATTAAGTCGCTCTGTATAGTATGCCTTGCGTCTTTGCGCCTTGGCGTCTTTGCGTGAGAAAACTAATCCACTGGCCCTTGAAGATACCGCACCGCGTTCTGGAAGATGGCCAACCCCGCGCCCAGCGGCTCGGGGTAGGGTTCGCCCCGGCGGCGCCACTCTTCCTTGGCCGCGGTCCAGTTGGGGTGTTGGGTGGCGGTGATATGGGCCTCCGGGTGGGGCATGAGGCCCAGGACCCGGCCCGTGGGGTCGCAGATGCCGGCGATGTCCATGAGCGCGCCGTTGGGGTTGTAGGGAAAACGGCCCAGGGCCGCCTTGCCGGAAGGAGTGGCGTATTTAAAGACGATCTGGCCCCGGTCCGCCAGCTCCGCCAGGACCGGGCCGTCGGCGTAAAACTTGCCTTCCCCGTGGCGGATGGGAAGTTCCAACAGGTCCAGGCCTTGGGTGAAGACGCAGTTGCTGGGAATGGCCTTCAAGTGCACCCAGGCGTCCCGGAAATTGCCGCAGTCGTTGGGGATCAGGGCGGTGAGGCGCGCCCCGGCCCGCCCCGGTAGATTAGGAAGAATCCCTAAATTCACCAACACCTGGAAGCCGTTGCAGATGCCGATCACCAGCCGCCCGGACGCGATAAACTCCTGCAAGGCCGCGCCCAGGGCCAGCTTTAACCTCAAGGCCAGAATCACCCCGGCGCCGTGGTCGTCTCCCCAACTGAAGCCGCCGGGCACGGCCAACAGGTGGTAGTCCCAGAGGAGAGCAGGGTTTTCCAGGAGGTCGGTGGTATGGACCCGGACGGCCTCGGCCCCGGCGAGATTGAGGGCGAACTGGGTCTCGTAGTCGCAATTTAAACCGTAACCATAGAGCACCAAGGCCTTCGGCCTTGGGGGCTGGTCTTCGGTCTTCGGTCTTCGGTCTTTGGTGTTCGAATCCAAGACTGACCACACTTACTCGTTCCCAAGCTCCGGCTTGAGAACGGCTGACTTTAAGTCCAAGCTCTGCTTGGACACCTTATTCTTGGGCAGGGAAACTACCGCTTTCTCGAAAAAAGAGGCGTCCAGTTCCGGAATATCGGAGGTATCGATCTCCTCATCCTTGAGGCTCCGGAGGCGCTCCATATCCGAGTGATATTTTTTCTTCATACTTTTAGTGGAACAGGCTTTCCAGCCTGTTCCGCACAGGCGGGACGCCTGTGCCACTAGTAGATTGTCATTTGGGGGCAGCAAGCGATTGAAGGATCGACCTCAAAATACGAGATTCTTCACTCCGCTGCGCTCCGTTCAGAATGACAACTAAAAAGACTTTTATAACTCTTCGGAATAATTAATAATTACACACTGCCGCCAACCACTTATTACTTATTACTGTTCACTTATTACTGATCACTTATTACTTATTACTTATTACTGATTACTGGCCACTCCCCTACTTCTTCTCGCCCTTCTTCCTTCCCCCCGCGGCCTTGGGGGCTTTCTTTTCTTTCTTCTCTTCGCTCCGCTGTTTGGCCGCGGCCAGTTCCACCACCTTTTCCCTTTTCACAACTACCCGTTTGGAATCTTTGCGGAAGGCGTAAACGATAGGGCTGGCCACGAAGATGGAGGAATAGGTGCCCACCAGGACCCCCAGCACCATGGCCAGGGCGAAGTCCTCCAGGACTACGCCGCCGAAGAAGTAGAGGGCCAGCACCACCAAGAAGACGGTGCCGTTGGTGACAATGGTGCGGGAGAGCACTTCATTGACGCTGAGGTTGATAATTTCTCCCAGCTTGCCCCGTTTCCGGGCCAGGTTTTCCCGGATGCGGTCGAAGACCACCACTGTGTCGTTGAGGGAGGAACCAGCCAGGGTCAGGAGCGCGGTGACCACCAGGAGGGTGATTTCTTTATCCAGGAGCCAGAATATGCCCAGGACGGCCAGGACATCGTGAAAGGTGGCCACGGTGGCTCCGATGCTGAAGATAAATTCAAAACGCCAGGTCAGGTAGAGGATGATGCCGATAAAGGAAATGACAATGGCGATGATGGCCTTGTTGCGGAGTTCGTGGCTGATGGAAGGCCCGATCTCCTCGGTGCTGGCCACGGTGAAGCGGTTGCCGGGCAGGCTCTGGTTGAGGATGGCGGTGATTTTTTCTCCCATCTGCCCCACGTTCTCTTCACTCTTTTTAACCTTGACCATCAGCCCCCGGCCCCCTTCCAGGGCCTGAATCTCGGCGTTGCCCCAACCTTCCTTATCCAGGGCTTGGCGCACCTGGTCGATGGTGAAGGCCTCTTTGGCGGTGAACTGCACCATGGCGCCGCTGCTGAATTCCACGCCCAGGTTGCCGTGGCCCCGGCTCATTTGCACAAATGCCACCAACCCCAGGATGCTGAGAATCGCGGAGAAGGCGTAAGCGTAATACCTAGCGCTGATGTAATCGATCTTGGGGGTCTTAAAGAGCTCGAAGAAACTGAGCTTTTTCAGCCAGCGCTTGAGGATCAGCCAGTCGTAGACCACCCGGGTGCCGAAAAGGGCGGTGAAGAGGTTGAGGCTGACGCCCAGGCTCAGGGTGACCGCAAAGCCTTTAATGGGGCCGGTGCCGAAGAGGAAGAGGGCACAGGCCGTGATCAGAGTGGTGACGTTGGAGTCGATGATGGTCCCGAATGCTTTGCCATAGCCGCCGTCGATGCCGGCCTTCAGGGGTTTGCCGCTATGAAACTCCTCCCGCATGCGTTCGTAGATAAGGACGTTGGCATCCACGGCCATGCCGATGGAAAGGATGATGCCGGCGATGCCCGGCAGCGTCAGGGTGGCGTTCAGGAGGGACAGAACCCCAAGGAGCATGATGGTATTCAAGATCAGGGCATAGTTGGCCACCACCCCGGAGAAACGATAGTAGAAGATCATGAAGAACACCACCAGGAAGGTGCCCACGAGGCCGGAGATCAGCCCGCTGCGGATGGAGTCCGCGCCCAGGGTGGGGCCCACGGTGATGTTTTGGACGATCTTGACGGTGGCCGGCAGGGCCCCGGCCCGGAGCACAATGGCCAGGTCATGGGCCTCTTCCGAGGTGTAGGAGCCGGTGATCTGGGCCCGGCCGCCGCCGATGCGTTCCTGGATCACCGGCGCGGAGCGCACCACGCCGTCCAGGATGATGGCCAGGCGGCGCTTGACGTTCTCCCCGGTGATGCGGCCGAACTCCGCGGCCCCCCGGCGGTTGAAGTCCACGGAGACGTAGGGTTCGTTATAGTCGCCGATGCGCACCGCCGCGCTTTTCACCGCGTCGCCGGTGAGCAGCACCTTCTTTTTCAGCAGCAGGGGCTTGCTGGTGAGCCGGCCGGTCTCCCGGTCAATGGACTTTTCGATATAGATTTCGTCGTCCGGGGGAATCTTATCGGCCAGGGCTTGATTGAGCTGCTCCCGGGTATAGCCGGGTTTGAGTTTTCCCTGCTTGAGGGCGTTTTCGATCAGCTCCGGCAGATTGACGCTGGCTTGGTCGTCCACCAGCTTGAATTCCAATTGCGCGGTCTTGCCGATCAGGTCCAGGGCCCGCTGGGGTTCCTGGATGCCGGGGAGCTGCACCACGATCTGGCTGGCGCCCTGGCGGACGATGACCGGCTCGGCGACCCCGAACTGGTCGATGCGGTTGCGCATCACCTCCAGGCTCTGGTTCAGGGTCTGCTCCTGGAGGCGCTTTAATTCCTCAGGCTTCAGCTTCAGGCTGTATAGCAGCCGGCCGTCCTGGCGCTGGGGTCCCTGGACCTCGAAATGGGAGAATTCCTCTTTCAGCAGGTTTTGCAGCGGCGACTGCTCATCGGCATTCAGCAGGGTGAGGGGGAGGCTGTCTTTGCCGACGTCCCCCACTTTAGCGGCCAGGCCCCGCTTCTCGATCATCTCCTTGAGTTCCGGGACGGCCCGGTTCAAGGCGTTGGAGACCGCGGAATCCATGTCCACTTCCAGGACCAGGTGCATGCCGCCTTTCAGGTCCAGGCCCAGGTTGAGGCCCTTGCTCACGTGTTTTTGCCACCAATCCGGCAGGCCCACGGGAAAGGAAGGGAGGACAAAGAGGATGGCCACCACCGTGAGGATAAAAAGAAATAAAAATTTTAGTCGCACCGCTCGCAACATAAATCTATCTCCTGAGGGCCGCGGTCAGGGGCGATTCCATTGATTATTCTACATTTTTCAGGGAAAAACGTGGCTCTGCGCCGCTTCAGCCCGGGCTTAGCTTATTTGGTCAAACTTACCGGAGTGGGGCCGACCTGTCAAGGCAGGGTTAGGGATTAGGCAGGGCAATCGCATGTAACGGTTCTATCAGGGTTCCGGCGAAACATGGGTCGCGATCGCCCTGATAACTGGGCCAAAAGGTCAAAAGGGGAAGAGGGGAAAAAGACTTCTTCACCTGCCATTACGTTTTCCCTTTTAACCTTTTCCCCTTTTAACCCTGAGTCTATAGACCCATCTCCTATGGTCCTCTCCACTTGTTTTTTACATGCGATAGCCCTGAGGGATTAGGGGTCAGGGGTTAGTGGTTAGCATTTATTTTCTCTGACCCCTAATCCCTAACCCCTTATAAGGATCGGAGGGAGAAAAAGCAAAAACCCCCCCTTAATGCTTTTAGAACCAATACTCCGGGTATCTCCTGCTCTTGGGGATATTATTAATGATCAGGGCCACCAGCAGCAGGATCAAGGCCCCTGCGGCCACGGGCATGACGACGAAAAGAAATCCCAGGTTATAGACCGGGTCACCCCCGATGACCGCAGTGAGGGCCGTGGCGCTGCCCGGGGGATGGGCGGTGCGGGTGGCGTGCATCACCGCGATGGAAGTGGCCACCGCCAGGCCGGAGGCCAGCCAGAGGTGGCCGGCCAGCAATTTATAGGCGCAGACGCCGATGAGCGCCGACAGGATATGACCCCCCAGCAGATTCCGGGGTTGGGCGAAGGGGGCCTTGATGGCCCCATAAATAAGCAGGGCCGAGGCCCCCAGGGAGCCGGTGAGGAGCATCCAGCCGGTGCCTTTGATGATCTGGTAGTTCAGAAAGGCCAGCAGCGAGATGCCCGCGAAGGCCCCCAGCCAGGACCAGATAATCTCCGAGAGGCTCACCCGGGGCGGGCTGGTGGTGGTGCCCCGCATCTTCCGGAAATAGTTCATGGCGCGCCCCCGGCCGGGCAGGCCGCTAAGCCCAGGAGGTCCCCCCGGGAGACGATGCCCGCCAGGCGTCCCTGGGAATCCAGCACCGGGGCCCGGTTGATGTTTTTTTCCTTAAAAATCCGGGCAATTTCCAGAACCGGCGTCTCTTCCATCACGGTGATGGCGGGAGAAGCCATCAGGTCCGCCACTTTTTGCTCCCGGAGGGCCAGGGCCTGGCAGCCCCCTTCCTCCAGGCAGTCGGCCACCACCCCCATGAAACTCGAAACCCCCGGGGCCAGGCCCCTTAAGAAATCCTTTTCGGAGATGACCCCCACCACCCTGCCTTCATCATCCACCACCGGCGCGCCGGAGATGTCCCGTTGGGCTAAAAGCGCCGCCGCCTCCCGCAAGGGGGTGTCCACTTGCACCCGGACTACGTCCCGGGTCATGATCTCCCGGGCGGTGACTCGACGCAGCAGCCGCTCCCGGGCATGGCGGAAGGCCAGGAGATAGACCTCCTTGAAGT
>DYJG01000111.1 GCA_020723225.1 Desulfobacca acetoxidans
TGCCAGATGGGGAGGCCCCAATCCTGGAAGTCATGCACAGTCTGGTCGACGTGGGCGCCGACGCTGTGAACCAAATCCTCACGGATGATGCCCATGAGGTCAGTGCGGACCATGCCGACGTAATCGGCAATCTTGTTTTCGGAGCCGACATAGGTGTTGATGGCGGAAAGACCCATGGCGACGGCGCCGGAACGGTCCAGGGCAGCCTTGTCCACCAGGGTTACTTTCAAGCCAAGGCCTTTAGCATAAGCCATAGCCTCAACCGCGGCGCCGGTGCAGGCCATGCCGCCGCCCACCAGCAGAAGGTCGGTCTCGATGGTTTCTACCGCGGGTTTCGCACAAAAAGACCATTTACAAAATTCTCTTTCCAGAGCCATATCTCATTGACCTCCTTGAATTTTCGCTGCTGTGTGGACTACTCGGTGCGGGCCGGGCCGGTGTAGAAACCGGGTTTCTTCAGATCATCGGCAGTGGGCATGGTTTTGCCCTTGAAGCAGTCAATGGAACCTTCCGCCGTGGTGCGGATGGGGAACTTAAACCGCTTCATGGTCTTCTGATCCCGGAACTTAATGGTCCACATGATGGAGTCCGTGCCCCGAAGGGGGAAGGTGCTGGAGCCCAGGGGCATGATGTCCGCATAGTGCCGGACTTCGATGGCCTGCTGGGGGCAGATCTTGACGCAGTTGTAGCATTCCCAGCACTGCTCCGGTTCCTGGTTGAAGGCCTTCTTGCTTTCGGCATTCAGGACCATCAGGTCGTTGGGGCAGATGTACTGGCAAGCGGTTTTGTCCAGGGCTTTGCAGCCGTCACACTTTTCCACGATTACAAAACTCGGCATACCAAAAACCTCCTCATTAGGGTTAAAGCGGTTAACTTTATGTTTGCATGGGCGGGGCGGCAAACCGTAGCCGCCCCTCCCAATTTGACGCCTTACTTCTTGGCCGGGATATCGCCGGTGGCGAACCCGTGGACTTTGACCTCCACCTTCTCGGTGAGGCCGGCGTAGTACTTGCGGAGCACCGCCAAGACTTCGGGACGGCTGAAGTCCGCGGGCACTTCCCCGCCTTCGGACAAGAGCTTCCGGAGCATGGTGCCGGAGAGCATGAGACGGTCTTCCTTGCCGTGGGGGCAGGTGCGCATGGAGGCCATACCCCGGCACTTGTGGCAGAAGAAGGTCCAGTCGATGTTCAGGGGTTTCAGTTCGAGAGCGTCCTTGGGGATCTGGGTGAAGATCTTCTGGGCGTCGAAGGGGCCGTAGTACTCGCCCACGCCCGCGTGGTCCCGGCCCACGATCAGGTGGGAGCAGCCGAAGTTCTGGCGGAAGACCGCGTGGAACAGGGCTTCCCGGGGGCCGGCGTAACGCATATCCAGGGGATAGCCGGACTGGATGCAGGTGTCTTTAACGAAATAGTACTGGGTCAGGACGTTGATGGCGTCGGTGCGCACTTCCGCGGGGATGTCGCCGGGTTTCAGTTTGCCCAGGAGCTGGTGGATGAGCAGCCCGTCGCAGACCTCGATGGCGATCTTGGCCAGGTACTCGTGGGAACGGTGCATGGGGTTCCGGAGCTGCAGGGCGGCGATGGTGTTCCAGCCCTTGTCCTCAAACATCTTCCGGGTTTCCCAAGGCCGCATGTAGAGGCCGGGATACTGCTTCGGGAAGGGGCCTTCGCTCCAGACCTTGACGATGCCGCCCAGGTTGACCGCTTCCTGGTTCATGACCATCTGCACGCCCGGATGCTCCATATCATTGGTGGTGAAGACCTCTTTGCACTCCCAGGCTTTGTCGATCTCGTACTTATCGGTGACCTTCATGGTCCCCATCTGCTCATCGGTCTCTTCGTCCACCAGCAGGACTTCCTGGCCGATCTTGATGGAATCGGCTTTGCCCTTGTTGACGGACATGGTGACCGGGATAGGCCAGAAGGTGCCATCCGTCATTTTCATATCGCCGACGGAGCCTTTCCAGTTCGCCTGGTCCATGAAGCCGTCCAGGGGGGTAAAGCCGCCGATGCCCATCATGATGAGGTCGGCCGTTTCCCGGGAGGTCATCTGGACAACGGTGAGTTCCTTCGCCCGCTTTTTCTCTTCGGCTATCTCAGCCGCGGAAAGCAGCAAGGGTTTTAACTTCTTCTCTTTACCAAGTGGATTTACTAAAGCCATCTATCTTCCTCCTCGGGATTTTTGATTGATCAAAGTTCTGTCAAAAGAGAAATGTGAAAAATTTCACATGTCATTCAGATTCTCAGGTTAATTCATATCTAAAATCTTGTCAATATATTTTTCACAAATTTTATTTTTCTCATCAAGTGTCATAACACCCCGCAAATCCGCATCATTTCTGATTCCCCTCCAACAGGCGATAGACCAGGGTGGTTTCCCGGCGGCCCCGGAGCACCAACGGGGGCACCGCCTCGAACCGGAATTTATCCATTACTTCCCGGTAGGTGGCTTCGCTCACCAGAGTGCCGGCTTCCAGTTCCTTGCTCAGCTCCTGGAGCCGGGAGGCCACGTTCACCACGTCCCCCACCACCGTGAAATCCATGCGTTTGTGAGAGCCGATGTTGCCCACAATGGCTTCCCCGGTATTGATGCCGATGCGCATGCCTTTAATGGGCGTGAGCCCCTGGTCCTGCATTTCCTTGAGCCGCCGGTGCATGGCCAGGGCGCAGGTCACGGCCTGGAACGGGGCCTCCGGGATCTCCACCGGCGCCCCGAATTCCACCATCAGGGCGTCCCCCAAAAACTTGTCCAGGGTGCCCTGGTGTTGGAAAACCAATTCCACCATCTCCGTGAAAAAGGTATTTAGCGCCTCTACCACCTTTTCCGGCTCCATCTGTTCAGAGAGCGCAGTAAAGCCTTTGATATCCGCAAAGAGGATGGTGACCTGCCGGCGTTGTCCCCCCAGTTGCAACAGGTTAGGATTCTTCAAGATCTCCTGGCACATCTGGGGGCTGACATACCGGGAGATGGTGTCCCGGAGCAGGTGCTTTTCTTCGTATAGACGGAGGCGGCTGCGCAGGGTGGCTTCGTGGCCCGCCTCCTCCGCGGCGATCTCCCTGAGCAGCCGCTGCAACTCCGGATCGTCGCTCTCCTGGGCCAGGGCCAGATAGCTCTTCCGGGCCTCCAGTTCATGGGAGATGGCCAGTTCAATGGCCTTAATAATATCCAGTTCCATAGACCCCACTCCTCATCGGATCGATTGCCATCCTCGTTAAATTAATCATCCCCTCTGAAAGTTTCACCCTTTTTTATGAAACCGGCGCATATTCCTCAAAGGGGGCGGAAATAGATTGGGTTCCTTCGCTCCCTGCGCGAAAATTAAACAACAAGAAGGCATCCTTGACGGACTTACGCTTTCAGACTTGGAACTTGGAACCAGGAACTTGGAACTTTTTAAAAGAGGATCGGGACATGGCCTTTCCTGATAAAATCGAGGTAATAATTTACGACGCGCCCGCGGCCCGGGCCGGGGACTGCGGCTGCGGCTGCGGCGGCCACCATCACGGGCCCGGGGATGACCCCCTGGCCGGCGCCAATATGGAGCTGCAGGCCCGGGCCTTGGCCCTGACCCTGGAGACGGCGTTCCCCGGCCGGGTGCAGGTGGAATACATCAATGTCCTCAAGGACCCCCGGGGGGCGAGTCTGCCCCAGACCGCACTGCTCTGCTCTCTGGCCTACCCCACGCCCCTGGTGTATCTCAACGGCCAGGGCCGTTTTGCCGGCGCGCTGCCCGTGGAGCGCATCCGGGAGGAAATCGGCAAAATCCTGGGATGATGAATTACTCCCGAGCGGAGGTTCCCCCGATTCAATCCCCTGGAAGACCCCGCTGACGATCAGCAATTTGCTTTTAGCAAATTTTTGCTCAAATCAATTTGATTTTTCTCCAGCAGACTGCTAATAGTTTGTTAGAATTAAGAAAAATCATCTCGCCGACCGGTAAGGAAGAATATGGTTGCAGTCAAATTGACCCGAAAAAGTGTGCTTGCGGCATTTCTGGCAACCCTTTTCTGGATATTCTTTATCTCCGCCGCGGCGGGGCCGGCCGGGGAACCGCCTTCCTCCTCCGAGTCTCAAGTGCTGGCCCGGGTGGAGGTTCCGGGCCTTCTCCAGGACCTGAATCTGCCGGTATACGCCGATCTGACGGACGGGGCCGGGAAATATTACGCCCTGGTCATTGCCCCCCGGACCAAGCTGGAAAAAGCCGGGGGCTCCTTTCAAACCCTGGATGATTATTCTCCCGGAACCCGCTACCTCCTGGCCCTGGCCCGGCGGCCCGGGGCGCGGCAGGATGTGACAGCGTCGGTCAAGGTCCTGTACGACGACGGACGCCGGCTCGTGGTGCGCTACGCTCCCGGCCTTGATGAGCTTCTGGCAAACCTGGGTTTCGCCCTGCGTCTGCTTGGCGAGAAGCCCATGACTCTGGCCCCCCCCACTCTTCGTCCCCGGGTTCTGGAGTTTCTCCTGCCCCCTGATCCCAGAGTGGGCCGCATGATCGCCGACGTGACCCAGGAGACCGTCAACACCTATATTTCCGGTCTGAGTGGCGAGACCCCGGTGATGGTGGAAGGCTCGGCATATACCATCACCAACCGGCACACCCGGTCCGGGATACCCCTGGAAAAAGCCTGCCAATATGTGTTCGAGCAGTTGCAAGGGGCCGGTCTGAAAGCCTCCTTCCATTCCTGGACCTACGCCTCCTATGCAAATCGCAACGTGGTGGGGGAACTTACGGGGGCCAAACGTCCTGAGGAAATCGTTTTATTGACCGCCCACCTGGACGACCTGCCCCTGAACGGCCTGGCTCCGGGAGCCGACGACAACGCCAGCGGCTGTGCGGCTTTGCTGACCGCTGCCAGCATCATGAGCCGCCACCGTTTTCAGCGGACCATCAGGTTTGTCTTTTTCACCGGAGAGGAACAAGGACTGCTGGGAAGTGAACGCTATGCCGCGGCGGTGGCCGGCGAGAACATCGTGGCAGTGCTAAACCTGGACATGATCGGCTACGACAGTGCGAACGGACCGACGCAACGGTTGCACACCAGGAATCCCGCCAATCCGGGCTACCAGGCCGATCTGGAAATCGCCGCCACGTTCCGGGATGTGATCAACTCTTATGGGCTGGCGGGAAGTCTGCAGCCCATCATCACCTCCGACGGAGATGCGGAAAGTGACCACTCTTCCTTCTGGGACCGGGGTTTTGCCGCCATCATGGTCATCGAGGATGATTGGGACGATTTCAATCCCCACTACCATACCAGTGCGGATAAACTGCAGTACCTGAATCTGCCCTACTGCACCGCCCAGGTGAAGGCCGCGGTGGGCACCGCGGCCCACCTGGCGGGTCCCCTTGCCGCCGCGGTCACCCCGCAACCCTGGCTGATATTGCTGCTGAGTTGGCAAAGGCTGGCCGATACTCTCCATGGCCCCATCAATTTCCCGGTCAACTGACGCCGGCCCCCGAGGCGGGTATAGGAATCTCTCAGACCATTGCCCGGCTTTTCCAAGGAAGTCCGCCTGATGGGCAGCCGGCTCGGCGTCCGGGGACCTGGGTCCAAGGCCGTGAAGTTTATTCTCTTTCCCTTCCTGCTGGCCATCGCCATGCTGGGCTTGACCCTCTACCTACTTTGGGGTCTGTGGCTGCATCTGGCCGTCCGGCTGTTTTGGCTGCCCCGGGGGAAAAACGTCTTGCTGGTCTATTCCCACAGCCCCCTGTGGCAGGATTATCTGGAGAGCCGCGTGCTGCCGCGCCTCGAAGGCCGGGCGATGATCTTGAATTGGTCGGAGCGGAAAAAATGGGAGAGGCGTTTTTCCCTCCCGGTCTTGATTTTTCACTATTTCGGCGGGCGGAGGGAGTTCAACCCCCTGGCCGTGGTCTTCCATCCCTGGCGCTGGGGGAAGACCTTCCGCTTTTTCCAGCCTTTCCGGGAACTCAAGCACGGGAAACCGGAAGTCTTGGAAAAGATGACGGCCGACCTGCTTCAGGAAGTCCGCAGGCCGGCGGGTGGTATTAATTAGACAAGGCAACTTTATAAAATATAATCGGCTATTATCCTTATCGCTTTATTTTACTTGATAATCTCTCTTTGTTCTCCGTGCGAGCCAAACCTTTTTTAGAACTCTACCGCCGGCCTCTTAAAAAAAATAGTTGCGAGTGAATATTTTTCTTGTAAATTTGAGTGTTTTCTGTATCATTTGTTTAAACTTAATCCCTTATAGAATTCACCATGCCCCGAGGAAAAAATAAGCGGACCTCAAGTGAAAGCGACCTCTTCCTGATCAATGAGGTCTCCCGCCATGTGAATCTGTCCCAGAAACGTATTCGAGAATACGAAAAAGAAGGGTTTATCAAGCCCTTAAGGGAAAAGAACACCAACAACCGCCTTTATTCCTCTTTTGACGTCGCCCAAATCAATCAAATCAACCGGCTGATCCACGACCGGGGTTTCACCCTGGCCTGCCTCCGAAACCTGATGGTCCTGGCTCCCTGCTGGAATATTTTCGATTGCCAGCAGAAAGAAGAGTGTCCCGCATATAAACTTCCCTGGCGTCCCTGCTATGAAGTGCGGGAATACAGCGACACTCTCTGCAACGGGCCTTGCCACCGATGTGCGGTTTATCTTAACCGCTCCGTCAAGAAAGAAAAAATCCTGGACAAACCTTAGTCCGGCCCCTCACAAAACCTTCCCGGCCTGCCCCTAAGAACCGTTTTGCGTTCTTCGTTTTTCGTTTTAAAAAATCCATATTTCAATAGATTACATATAGTATTTCCTCCTTTTAAGAGTAAAAATGGGTTAAGAGCATTGCTATAAGAATATGATTTATGCAAAGTTCCTGATATGCATTCCATGAACCCGGAACTCGGAACCAGGAACTTGGAACTTATAAGCGGCTTTATTTTGGCCGGGGGCATGAGCCGGCGGCTGGGCCGGGACAAGGCCTCCCTGTTGCTCAAGGGAAAGCCTTTGGCCTGCTGGGTGGCGGAGGCGCTGGCCCCGTTGGTCTCGGAGTCCTGGCTGGTAACCAACCAGGTTTTGGCCCACCTCGAGCTGGGCCTGCCCCTGGTCACCGACCTGCGGCCCCGGCAAGGCCCCCTGGGGGGGCTGGAGACCGCCCTGTTTTACGCCTGCACTCCCCTGGCGCTGGTCGCGGCGGCGGATGCCCCGTTTTTGTCGCCCCGGCTGCTGGCGGCGCTGGCGGCCCGGGCCGCCAAGGGGGTCCGGACCGCGGTGGTCTGCCGCACGCATGCAGGGCTGCAACCCTTTCCGGGAATCTATGCCGTGAAACTCCTGAACCGGCTCACCGCGTTCTTAAACGATGACGGCCGCCAGGCCCGGCGCTTCCTGGAACAAATCCGCCCCCAGGTACTGTCCCCGGAAGAGGTGGCACGCCTGGACCCCGAGGGCCTCAGTTTCTTAAACCTCAATACTCCGGAGGATTTTACGGCCGCAGCCCGGCTGCTGGCGGAGCAGCCGGAAATTTTTCCTGCGGTTTAAAGAAAAGCCGGTACAAGGAGAATTGCTTGAGGCCCTGGCAGAGTGGCCAAAACCCATTGACAAGGCCGAGGCCCTTTGGTTATAAAAAAAAGAGGCGGTCCCATCGTCTAGCG
>DYJG01000112.1:0-4122 GCA_020723225.1 Desulfobacca acetoxidans
CCAGGGTGTCAAATGCAGTTTCGTCACTGATCTTCCAAACCATCTTATTCTCCTAAACAGCTAGCCGCCAAACTTGTGAGAAGCAGTTCCAACGGACTGCTCACTGCTCACCGCTTACTGCTCACTGTTTAACCTACTCTATCTTCACCGCCTCGAACTGGCAGGCCTCGTAGCACAGCCCGCACTTGACGCAGAGTTCCTGGTCCAGTTCCTGAGCCATCTTCTTCTTGCCGGTGATTGCGCCCACCGGGCATTCCCGCACGCAAGCCAGGCAGCCGGTGCAGGTTTCCGGATCAATGGTGTATTTCAGCAACGGCCGGCAGACCAGGGCGTGGCATTTCTTATCCCGGATATGGGCCAGATATTCATCTTTAAAATACTTCATGGTGGAGAAAATGGGGTTGACCGCGCTCTTGCCCAGGCCGCAGATGGACGCAGTCGCCATGGTGCCGCAGAGTTCATCCATCAGGGCCAGGTGCTCTTCCGTACCCCGGCCGTGGATGATTTCATCGAGAATAAACAGGAGGTTTCTCAACCCCTCCCGGCAGGGCGTGCACTTGCCGCAGGATTCTTCATAGAGGAAATTGATGAAATAGCGGGCCACGTCCACCATGCAACTGGTGGTGTCCATGACGATCATGCCGCCGGAGCCCATGATGGAGCCCACGGACTGGAGGCTGTCGTAATCCACCGGCAGGTCCAGGAACTGAGCGGGAATACAGCCTCCCGAGGGGCCGCCGGTCTGCACGGCCTTGAATGGCCGGTCCCCTTTGATGCCGCCGCCCAGGTCATATACGATCTGGCGCAGGCTGGTGCCCATGGGCACTTCCACCAGACCCGTCTGGTTCACCGCGCCCACCAGGGAGAAGACCTTGGTGCCTTTGCTGTTTTCGGTGCCGATGCCGGCGTACCAGTCGGCCCCCAGGTTGATGATCTCCGGCACGTTGGCCCAGGTCTCCACGTTGTTGATCACCGTGGGCTTGCCGAAGAGGCCGGATTGGGCCGGGTAGGGAGGCCGGGGGCTGGGCTCGCCGATGTTCCCCTCCATGGAGTGGATCAGGGCGGTTTCCTCGCCGCAGACAAACGCCCCCGCGCCCCGTGAGATCTTGATATCGAAATCGAACCCGGACCGCAAAATGTTTTTCCCCAGGAACCCGGACTCCCGGGCCTGCTCGATGGCCAACTGCAGCCGGCTCACGGCCAGGGGGTACTCATGACGCACGTAGATGTAGCCCTTGGAGGCGCCGATGGCGAAAGCGCCGATGATCATGCCCTCCAGGACCGCGTGGGGGTCGCCCTCCATCACCGCCCGGTCCATGAACGCGCCGGGGTCGCCTTCGTCGCCGTTGCAGATGATGAACTTGGGTTCGTCCTCGGCATCCTGGCAGATGCGCCATTTGCGGCCCGTGGGGAAGCCGCCGCCGCCCCGGCCCCGGAGGCCGGATTTTTCAATGGCGTCGATAATGTCATCCGGCTTCATCTCTAACAGAGCCTTGCGCAAGCCCCGGTAGCCGCCCAGCGCCAGATAGTCGTCCATGCTGGTGGGGTCGATGACGTCCAGCTTGCGCAGCACAATGGGCATCTGCCCCTTGAAGAAGGGGATTTCCCCTTTATGCGCGGCCTTCTCGTGGGTGTGGAGGTCTTCGTAGACCAGGCGCTCCACCACCTTCCCCTCTTTCAGGGTCTTTTCCACGATCTCCGGCACGTCCTCGGGGGCAACGTGCTGGTAAGTGATTTCCTGGGGGCGGATGAGCACCCGGACCGCGCCCGCGCACAGCCCGTGGCAGCCGCACTCCTTCAGGAGGACCTTGGCCCCCAGGCCGTTTTTCTCGAACTCTTCCCGGAACGCGGCCGCCACTTCTTCACTGCCCATGGGCAGGCAGCCCGGACCGGCGCACACCAGGACCTGGGGCTGGTTGGGATCCCGTTTGGCAATGAGTTGGCGGCGGTACTCCCGCAGATGGTCGATGGATTCAAATTTTGGCATAGTGAGTTCTCTTCAAATAGGGGGAAAAGGTTAAAAGGTTAAAAGGGGAAAAGGGAAAAGAATTGAGTTTTCGGGCTTGGATTCTTCATTCCCTTTTTCCCTCTTCCCCTTTTCCCCTTTTTCCCTCATCTATTTATATTGCTTGAGAATCTTGGGCACCTTATCCACCGTAGAGCGCCCGAAATACTTTTCGTCCACCATCATCACCGGCGCCTGGGCGCAGGACCCCAGGCAACCCACGGTCTCCAGGGTGAACTGCATGTCCTTGGTGGTATAGCCCACTTCCACCCCCAGACGGTGGCTCAGGGATTCCACCACCCGGCCGCCGCCCTTCAGGTGGCAGGTGGTGCCCAGGCAGACCTTGATCTGATGCTTGCCCTTGGGAATCAGGGAGAACATCTTGAAAAAGGTGGCCACACTGTAAATCTGGGTCAGGGGCACGTTCAGGCGCTCCGAGACCACCTGCAGTTCTTCCTTGGGCAGATAACTGTAAGAATCCTGAATGTCCTGGAGCACCGGGATCAAGTCCCAGGATTCCCCTTCGTAGCGCGAGAGAATGTTTTCGAGGCGTGGCAGGTCCATTATTCCGTCTCTTCCTCAGTTTCTTCGGTTAACACCGGAAATTCCGGATACGCGGCGCCGCATTTGTCCAAGAGCAGTTGGTATTGCGCCAGGGTGTACTTCTGGATATGAGCCCGCTCCTTATCCCGGAGGTGCCGGAACCGGCCCTGGGGCTTGAGATAGTCCTGCACCGGCCGCAGCTTGGGGGGCTCTACCGTCAGGCGGTACTTGCCGTTCTCCACCTCGAACAGCGGGAAGACCCCGGTTTCCACCGCATAGCGTCCCAGGCGCACGCTCAACTCCGTGGCCGAGCGCCACCCCGTGGGACAGACCGAAAGCACGTGGATGTAAGCCGGCCCGGGCGTCTCCAGGGCCTTGCGCACCTTGAAGTACAGGTCGAACATGTAACTGGGGGAAGCCGTAGCCACATAGGGGATGCCGTGGGCCACGGCGATGGCCACCATGTTCTTCTTTTGGGTGTGCTGGCCGATGCTCAGCTTCCCCGGCGGCGACGTGGTGGTCATGGCCCCGTAAGGCGTGGAGCTGGAGCGCTGGATGCCGGTGTTCATGTAGGCTTCGTTGTCCCAGCAGACATAGGTGAAGTTATGTCCCCGCTCCATGGCTCCGGACAGCGACTGGAGACCGATGTCCGTGGTGCCGCCGTCACCCCCCATGGCCACCACCTTGGGCTTGGGGCCGGTCAATTTGCCTTTCCGCTCCAGGACCTTCAGGGCCGTTTCGATACCGGAAGCCACCGCCGAGGTATTTTCGAAGGCCACGTGGATCCAGGGGTGCATCCAGGCGGTCTGCGGCCAGCCGGAGGAGACGATCTCCATGCAGCCGGTGGCGTGGGCGATGATTGCGTCCTTGCCGATGGCCTTGCAGACCCAGCGCACCGCCAATGCCTCGCCGCAGCCCTGGCAGGAGCGGTGTCCGGAAGTAAAATACTCCTCCCGGGGCATCAGCCGGGAGGCATAAGTATCGAATTTCTGCCCTTGGGCGTAACCGAATTTTTCCATCAGCCTCTTACCCCAAATATATGGTATTCCTGGGTGGGTCCCGTCTCGGCCTCGGCCTGGGCCTGGGCCACGATCTTCTTAAAAGCTCCCGGGTCCACGTCCCGGCCTCCCAGGCCGATCACGAAACTGGCGGTCCGGGGCTTATTTGGCATTTCGTAAAACGCGCTGCGCACTTCCGCCAGCACCGGCGGCGCCGCGCCCCCTAACGACAGGGCCCGGTCGCAGACGATGAGCAGCTCGGCGCCCTCCACTGCGGCCCTTATGTCAGCAAAGGGGAAGGGCCGCCACATCCGCAGCTTGAGCAGCCCCACTTCCAGTCCCGCATCCCGCATCTCGTCCACCGCCACTTCCGCCACTTCGCTTAAGCAGCCCATGGTCAGCAGCAGAATCTTGGCCCCTTTGGTCTTGTACTTCTCCACCGGTTTATAGACCCGCCCGGTGAGGTCCGCCCATTCACTCCAGACGTTCAGGATATGGTCATAGGAGCCGGTGAGCGCCATCTGGTGGCCCATCTTCACCTCGGTGTAGACTTCGGGCATGGCGAAGGCCCCCATG
>DYJG01000112.1:4132-7596 GCA_020723225.1 Desulfobacca acetoxidans
GTGGTAGGGGGGCAGAAACTTGTCCACCAGTTCCTGTTCGGGAAACTCCATGGCCTCCACCACGTGGGAGAGGATGAAGCCGTCCAGGTTGACGATGGTGGGCAGCAGCACTTTGTGGTTTTCGGCGATTTTAAAGGCCATAACCGAATGATCGAAGGCTTCCTGGCCGTTTTCCACGAAGACCTGTATCCAGCCGATATCCCGGGCCGCCATGATGTCTCCGTGGTCGTTCCAGATGGAGAGCGGCCCGGACAAGGCCCGGTTGGCCACGGTCATGACGATGGGGAGCCGCAGCGCGCTGGCGATGAACAAAATCTCGTTCATCAACGCCAGCCCCTGGGAACTGGTGGCGGTGTAGGTTCGGGCGCCCGTCGCGGACATGCCGATGCAGGTGCTCATGGCCGAGTGCTCCGACTCGACGTTGACGAATTCCGCGTCCAACTCGCCGTTGGCCACCATGGTGGAAAGATGCTCCACGATATGGGTCTGGGGGGTAATGGGATACGCGGCGATGGCTTCGGCCCGGGACATCTGCACCGCGTGGGAGACCGCAATGGAAACTTCCATACCTTCTCGATGGGCCATTATTCTTCCTCCGGCACCATGCTGATGCAGCCGGTGACGCATTCCTTGGCGCAGATGCCGCAACCCTTGCAGTACGTGTTCATGTCGAAGTAGCCGCCCGGCTCCTCCGAGATGCCGGCCTCGGGGCACACGGTCCAACAGACCCCGCAGCGGATGCAGCGGCTCTTGGTCCACACGGGGTGCTGGGAGCGCCAGTCGCCGGTGTTGTAAGCCCGGGCGCTGCCGGGTTCCGTGAGAACGGCGCCCACCTCGATCTCTTGCCAGGTAACCTGGTCCATGGGTTTGCTGCTCATGACCGCCGCTCCTCAATTACGGTTTGCTCGAAAGCCGCCTTCAAGGCGTTAAAATTTTTCACCGCCAAAGGCCCGAAGCGTTCCTTCAAGGGATGCTCCAGGGACTCCAGCTTCACCACCCTAGTGGCCTTGATCAAGGCCCCCATCATGGTGGTGTTGACGATGGGCACGCCTAAGACCTCCCGGGCCACCTTGTTGGCGTCCACCAGGGCCAGGGTGTGCTTGAAGCCGTAATCCCGCCGCACTTCCGCCGGCGACTTGGGAGTGTTCAGGACGATGACGCCGTTTTCCTTCAAATCCGCGGGAGGGTTCTGGATGCGAATCAGACTGGGGTCGAGAATCACCACTACGTCAGGGTTGGCGATTTTACACCGCAGGCGGATGTGTTTATTGTCCACCCGGCAGAAGGCCAGCACCGGCGCGCCCCGGCGCTCCGGCCCGAAGGAGGGGAAGCCCTGGGCGAATTTCCCTTCGTTGATGGCCGCCAGGGACAGCAACTCCACCGACGTCACCGCGCCCTGACCGCCGCGGCCGTGAAAGCGGATTTCGATCATAAGTTTTGCCCTTGATTTATGGGAAATGATTTTTCAACCATGGAGCTTACCGGAATCCAATCATTCCAAGTTGTCAAGCATCAGCCGTGCCAATTGCCCGCCGCCGGGGGCAGTCATTTAACTTCAAGTAATGATTAGGAAATTATTGAAATGTAAGGAGCCTTTCGTCAACTGCCGCATTGAGGATACTGTAAGTATTTTTTTCAGCCTGTAAAGACGCCGGACATGCCTGGGGCGGGCTACACGTCTATTCGAATGTTGGGATTCTCAACCCGCCGACTACAGTATTTCCTATATATCACCGGCTTATCAATTAAAAAAGTCAGGCGGTTTCCGATTCCTGCGTAGGAAAATTTCTTACATATTACCGTATTTCACTGCGCCCTCCGCGTCTCTGCGGGGAAAAACACCACCACAGAGACGCAGAGAGGGTTTGGCTTATGTCGGGCGGGCATTGCCCGCCATACTTCCTATTCAAAAGGATTACGCACCACAATGGTCTCTTCCCGGTCCGGACCCACGGAGACGATCTGGATGGGCACGCCCACCAGCTCCTCCAGCCGGGTTAGGTAGGCCTTGGTATTGGCGGGAAAATCCTCGTAGCGCCGCACTCCCCGGAGGTCTTCACTCCACCCCGGCAATTCCTCAAACACCGGCCGGCAGCGCTCCAGTTCCTTCAAGGTGCCGGGCATGGTGTCCCGCTTCACCCCGTCCTGGTCATAGGCCACGCAGATCTTCACCGGGTTCAAGGTGGACAGCACGTCCAGCTTGGTGATGGCCAGCCCCGTCAAGCCGTTGAGCCGGGCCGCGTCCTTCAGCACCACCGTGTCCAGCCAGCCGCAGCGCCGCCGCCTGCCCGTGGTGGAGCCGAATTCCACCCCGCATTCCACCAGGTGGTCGCCGATATTATCCAGGCATTCCGTAGGGAAGGGGCCGCCCCCCACCCGGGTGGTATAGGCCTTGACGATCCCCAGGACGTGGTGCAGCTGCCCGGGCCCCACGCCCGAGCCCGTGGCCGCGCCCCCGGCCACCGGGTTGGAGGAGGTGACGAAGGGATACGTGCCGTGGTCGATGTCCAGATGCGTCCCCTGGGCCCCTTCGAACAGGATATTTTGCCCCGCCCGCCGGGCCTGCTCCAGGATCACCGAGACGTTGGCCACCAGGGGCCGGAGACGTTCCCCCATGGCCAGGTAAGGCGTGAGAATCTCCTCCAGGGTGAAAGGCTTGCTATTAAGGAATTTCTCCAGATAAAAGTTCTTCTCCGGCAGGACTTCCGCCAGCTTGGCTTTCAGGGCTTCCGGGTCCAACAGGTCCGCGGCCCGGATACCCCGGCGGGCCACCTTGTCTTCGTAACAAGGCCCGATGCCCCGGCCGGTGGTGCCGATCTTGGCCGCGCCCTTGGCCTCTTCCCGGGCGATGTCAATGCGTTGGTGATAGGGCATGATCACCTGGGTGCGTTCACTGATGCGCAAGTTTTCCGGACTCACGGTAATGCCGCGCTCTTTGAGCCGGTCCACTTCCATCAGAAAGACCTCGGGGTCCAGGACCACCCCGTTGCCGATGAGGCATAAGGTGCCGGCCCGCAGAATCCCGGAGGGAATCAAATGAAAGATGAACTTGTCCCCGCCCACCACCAGGGTATGGCCGGCGTTATTGCCTCCCTGGTACCGCACCACTATCTGGGCCTGCTCGGTGAGCAGGTCGACGATCTTTCCCTTTCCTTCATCACCCCACTGGGTGCCCACCACCACGACGTTAGGCAATGCCTTGTCCTCCTTTTCACAAAACCGATATATTAAATCATACAAGCGGGCAAAAGCAAAGAAAAATGCCCCATTCCAAGCTGAGTTGTCATTCTGAACGGAGCGCAGCGGAGTGAAGAATCTCGTATTTTGAATGCTTCATCGCGCTCAAAATGACCTATGCGAAAGGTGGGATGCTCTTCGCTTTCCCGGCTGAGAAAAAGAGGTTAACTTGACAAAACCTTTTATTGGTGTGTATAGTTACACATGGATAGCAGGGAGATCATCCG
>DYJG01000113.1 GCA_020723225.1 Desulfobacca acetoxidans
AAGGCTATCGATATTATATACGACACTAAGATCAATAATAAGGAAATTAAAATAAGCGAATTATTTATAAATCTTAATGCTCAAGAAAATATTGTTCGACTTTATTTAAAGCGATGCGATCGCGAAAAATTCTCTAAACTAAAAAATGATCTTTGGAATTACTATAATCCAGATGTCGAGCAAAAGATTAGATTAAAGAAAGTAGAAACTATTCTATCAGAAATTCAATCATTATTCGAGAGAACAATTCATGTATAATCATCCTCTCGTTCCTAAGTGAGATTTATCGATATAAATACGTTGATACTGGTCACTGACCACTGACCCCTGACCACTTTTAATGGCAATTTCAGATAAACAAAAGAAACTACTAATCTGCGGGGCCGCCGCCCTCCTCCTGGCCCTGGCCTGGGCGCTGCCCGCGTCCGGCCTGCTCAACCCCTACGTGGTGCAGATCCTCATGTACGTGGGGATCAACATGATCCTTACGCTCTCCCTGAATCTGGTGAACGGCTACATGGGGGAATTCTCCGTGGGGCATGCCGGGTTCATGGGCATCGGCGCCTACGCGGCCTCCATCCTCACCGTCTGGGTGCTGCCCAAGGCCTGGGCTGCCTGGGCCTTTCCCGCGGTCCTGGTGGCCGGGGGCCTGGCCGCCGCGGTGGCCGGGCTGGTGGTGGCCTTTCCCTCTTTCCGCACCCGGGGGGATTACCTGGCCATCGTCACCCTGGCCTTCAACATGATCGTCAAGAGCGTCTTGGAGAACCTGGAAGTCCTGGGGGGCCCCCGGGGTTTTTTGGGCATGCCACGCCTCACCGATCTCTTCTGGGTGACCGCCTGGGTGCTGATAACCCTGTTGGTGCTGCGCCGGGTGATTAATTCCAATTTCGGCCGGGGCATCATGGCCGTGCGGGAAGACGAGGTGGCGGCCAACCTCACCGGGGTGGACACCCGGCGCGTCAAGCTTTACGCATTTCTCATCTCCGCGTTCTTCGCGGGGGTGGCCGGGGGGCTTTTCGCCCACCTGCTGCAATTCATCAACCCCCGGAGTTTTTCGATTTTGAAGTCCACGGACATGCTGGTCATGGTCTACCTGGGGGGCGTAGCCAGCCTCACCGGGTCGCTGTTAGGGGCCGCGATCTTCACCATCCTCCTGGAAGTGCTCCGGCCGCTCGGCCTCTGGCGCTGGGTGGTGGGGCCGCTGTTGCTGGTCTTGCTGATGATCTTCCGGCCCCGGGGGATTATGGGGTTTAGGGAGTGGAAATGGTTGGGGGAGAGGCGTAACGCGCCCGCCTTATCGCGGCGGCCGGGGTAAAAAGGTCAAAGGGGGAAAAGGTTAAAAGGGGAAAAGGGAAAGACAACGTTCTTGAATATAGGCCGTGCCGTGCCCGTCGCATGACGGCGGCCGCGGCCCGCTCTATATCTCTATATCCAGGGGAAAAATGTGGAAGAATTAAGGGGAGAGGGAAAGACTATGGATTTAATCTTCTCCCTTTTCCCCCTTTCCCCTTTTCACCTTTTCCCCTCATCCTTTAAAACAAATTTATGCCTTCACCTTTATTGGAAATTACCAACCTCTCCCACAACTTCGGCGGCCTGGCTGCGGTCTCCAATTTTTCCCTGGAGGTGGCGGCAGGGGAACTGGTGGGCCTCATCGGTCCCAACGGCGCGGGGAAGACCACCATCTTCAACCTGATCACCGGGTTGTTCAAAGTGAGCCGGGGGACCATCAGGTTTCAGGGGGAAGACATCACCCGCCGGCCCAGCCACCGCATCAGCGCCGCGGGCATTGCCCGCACCTTCCAGAACATCCGGCTTTTTAAGGAATTGAGCGTCCTGGACAACGTGCGCCTGGGGGCCTTTGCCCGGCACGGCTACGGTCTCCTGGACGCGGTGGGGCGCAGCGGCAAATTCAAAGAGGAAGAAGAGCGGCAGCGGCAGCGGGCTTATGAGCTGCTGGCCCGCTTCAATCTAACGCCCTATGCCGAGATGCCCGCCTGGAATCTTCCTTACGGCGAACAGCGCCGGGTGGAGATGGCCCGGGCCTTGATCAGCGGCCCCAAGCTGCTGCTTCTGGACGAACCCGCCGCGGGCATGAACCAGAGCGAAGCCCAGGACCTGATCCGGGTCATCCGGGAAATCCAAAAGGAATTCTCCCTGACCATCATCCTCATCGAGCACCAGATGCGGGTGGTGATGAATCTGTGCCAATGGGTCAAGGTGCTGGACTTCGGGGAAACCATCGCCGCCGGCGCGCCTAAGGAAATCCACCAGCACCCCGCGGTGCTGGCGGCTTATCTGGGAAAGGATGGCGCCTTGGCGGAGGAGAGCTGAAAAGCGCCGTATGCATAATGAGGGGGGAAAAGGGAAAAAGGGGAAGAGGGGAAAAGGGAAAAACTAAGTTAAAGAATAAGTAGTTTTGAGATTTTTGAGGAGTTGCTTTTCCTCTTTCCCTTTTAACCTTTTCCCCTTTTAACCCTGCGAGCAAAAACCCTATCGTTCCCCTAAAAAGAAATTTATTATAAGCCGATGAGTAACGCACCACTTCTAGAAGTAACCGACCTCTGGATCGCCTACGACCGCATCAGCGCGGTGCGGGGGGTCTCCTTTGCCGTGGGCGAAGGGGAGATCGTCACCTTGATCGGCGCCAACGGCGCGGGGAAATCCACCATTTTGCGGGCCATTTCCGGGCTGCTGCCCGCGGCCAAAGGCGGCATCACCTTTGCCGGGGAAGACCTGCTTAACCTGCCGGCCCATGTCCGGGCCCAGAAGGGGATTGCCCACGTGCCGGAAGGCCGGGGTATTTTCGGCAACCTCACGGTCCTGGAAAACCTGCGCCTCGCGGCCTATGCCCGGAAGGACGCCCGGATTCAGCACGATCTGGATGAGGTCTTCCAGCTCTTCCCCAGGCTTCATGAACGGCGGCAGCAATGGGGCAACACCCTCTCCGGCGGCGAACAGCAGATGCTGGCCGTGGGCCGGGCCTTGATGAGCCGGGGCCGGCTGCTGCTGTTGGACGAGCCTTCCATGGGCCTGGCTCCCATGCTGGTGCGGGAGATCTTTAAGGTCATCCAGCGGCTGAACAAGCAAGGGGCCACCATCCTGCTGGTGGAACAGAACGCCAACCTGGCCCTGGAAGTGGCCCACCGGGCCTATATCCTGGAGACCGGGGAGATTTCGCTGTCCGGTCCCAGCGAGGAGCTGAAACATCATCCCCAGGTGGTGGAGGCGTATCTGGGGGGATGATTGGAGTGAGCAGTGAGCAGTAAGCAGTGAGCAGTAAAAAAGATCGATTGGCTCCTTCCCAAACTGCTCACAGCTCACAGCTTACTGCTCACTATCACCGCACCACCCTCCCCCTCACATCATGGGCATGGTGATTAACCGCCTGCCACAGGTCCTGGTGTTCGATTTCGTGTTCGAAACGGCCGATGAAGCGCTCCCCCAACTCCTGGCGGCAGTCGCAGCAGAGCCGGTGGAGTTCGTCCAGCTTCTTCTCCATACGCGTCAAAAGCCGCCAGAGCAGAAACGCGCTCACCCCCGCGAACAGGCCCACCAGGGAGACCAGGGTCCCCGTATGCTCCCCCAAATCTTGGTAGCCCATATGTCCCTTATTCTTTAACCGAAAACCGGAAACCGAAAACCGAAAACCGCCTTTAAGGCTTGGCCACCCCGGCCCGCAGGGCCGCCAGGCCCATGGCGCCGGTTAATCCCAGAATCACATCGTATTGACCCTGGTCGATCCAGCCCACACTCCGGGCAAAGGTGGCCAGAGCCAGCAACGCTGCGCTGATGTATGTCTTTTTTCCGGAAAGCATCTTATCCCCCATTTTCCTGCCATTCGGTCTTATCCTGAAAAGTTAATCGGTGGGGCGGCCGTCCCTGGCCGCCCGTCGTCAGAGCGGGCACGGAGGCCCGCTCCACCAGACTTTTCATGTTTTATGGGTGGGCCAATGGTCCATGAATGACTGTGAAAAGATAGGCCTCACGCCAAGACGCCAAGACGCAAAGCAAGACGAAAAACCAAAAACTAAAAACCAAAAACTGCCTTATTCCTCCCACCCCGTAACCTTCACCACCTGATTGGCGGTATTTTCGTTATTCAAGTAAATCCTGCTCCCCTCCGGCAACCGGCAGCGGAAAGGCACGGCCCCCCGCACCCCCTGGAAATCGCCGGAGGGAGGCGCGGTATGGAGGACCAGGGCCGGATTGCTGCCGTCGTGGGACACGGCCAGTTTCAGGTCGTAACCTGACAGAGCCGCGGCGAATCCTTTAATACGCCTGGCGGTGGGAGGCGCCAGGAGGCCCAGATCAAACAAGGTGTAGCCGTTAATTGCTCCGGACGTGGCCTGCCTGGGAGTGACATAAGTGAAATGCATGCCCTCCCGGTAGAAGGGCACCAGGTGGCCGTCGCTGCCGTTCATGACCATTCCTAGGTAGCGGAAATTGGTGTTGGGCAGGACGATAAACCAATCCCCTTGAGCCAGAGCCAGTGCCGCGCCGCCGTAAGTAACGGTCCCGGCTGTGCCGTTATCAGTATTATTGGCGGTGATCAGCCGCACCAGGCCCCGGGACGCGCCGGATAGCACCAGGATCCTGCCGTCCGCCAGTTCGTTGGCGGCCAGGCCGTAGCCGATGTCCCCGGTGTTGCCGTTATTCCTCAAGGTGATGATTTGGGTCGTTTGGGAAGAGACCCGCAGCACCGGCATGGCCTTGAGTGCGAAACTGGTGTCGCTTGGGCCTGCCGTTGCATAGAGGCAATACCACTGGTTCACCTTCTCCGTGCCCCAGAGGCTCCCGGAAGTGGCGAAATTTAACGTCAACGCCGCGGCATTTTCCCGATAGCGCCCGTCTGACAGCCCGCCTGAGACCCACTGCCCCGCGTGCACCGGGGAAGGAAAGCCGCAGAGCAGCACCCGGGCCTTGCAGTCTCCGGTGGCGTTGACCCTGATACTCGCCTGGTCCACGTATTCCAGGGGCGGGGCCGCAGCCAGTTGGAAGCCCTCCAGCACCGCCTGTTCGATCTTTTCGAAATCGCTTTTCAAAATTACTTGGCGGCCCGTGCCGGTTCCCCATTTAGCTTGGGGCAGGTGAATAAGTGACATGTTCTAACCTCCGAAAAGTTGTTGGGCAGAGGGTAAAAGGGGAAAAGGTTAAAAGGGGAATGAAGGGAAAAGACAAAACTATAGATGTTTGCTTTTTTCCCTCTTCCCCTCTTCCCCTTTTCCCCCAGCGTTAGCCGCCATAAGCCCGATAGTGCCAGTTGCCGTCGTAAGGACTATCCTGGTCGATGGCATAATGGTCGTAATCGGTGCCCGTGTTATCTACGGCCCAGGCCCCGGTGCGGTTCAGCGGCCTGCTCAAGGTCAACCGGGTGGTGCGGCGGCCCAGGTCCAGGTCCTTGCCGGTGACGGTGAACTCCTCCCGCTCCAGACCGTGAAAATCGGAGGATACGGCCAACGCATCTCCCAGTTCGATCCTGGCCCCTTCCAGCCAGGTCTCCGCGTCAACCACTTCCCAGGGTTGGGCCAGCCGCTGCAGCAGACGGAAGGCCAGCAACTGCGCCACTTCCGGGTTCTCGAGAATTACCGGCCGGCCGTAGCGGCAATCCAGGTCCGCGGTCTCCTCCCCCCAGGCGGCGATGGCCGCTTCATCCCGGGCTTCGGCGTAGCTGCTGTTGTTGCGGTCATAATCGGCGTAACGCAGGCGCACCAGGTTTTTCACTCCTTCCAGGTCATAGCCCAAGGTCAGGGAGCGGAGCTGCCCGGGGCCCAATGCCGCCAGGTTGTCCAGAAGAATGAACCGGAGCAGCCGCTCAAACCAGACCCAATCGTCCCGGTGTTTGGCGTATTCCAGGGCCGCGGCCAGCATCAGCGCCACCCCTTCGAGCGAGCCCATCTGCTGCATCAGCAGATAATGGGGGGCGTAGTCCCAGGCGTCCGCGGCCTCGGTATATGAGAAAGGAATGAGGTCGGCGTTGAGGACATTGGGTTTGCCGTCCCCCGCATGATGGAAGACCCAGGCAAAGAGGGCCTCGAAATGGGCCGCGTCCTGTGGCGTAGCGGGGAAGACGTAAGCCTGCCCGGCCGCGCCGTTCACCGCCAGGCCGAAGGCCTGGAGGATCAAGCCGGTCATCCAGGCATAATGGTAATCGCTTTGATACCCGCCATAGTCCCGGTCGCCCCGGTTTTCCCGGAGATCGTCCAGGAGGCGCCGAGCCAGGGTTCCGGCCCGGCCGTCGCCGTTGCGCAGGAAGATGTACAGGCCCCCCAGAACCAGGGACGCGGCCATGCCCGGGTCGTAGCCGGGGCCGTAAGAGAAGCCGTATTCCGAGAAATTCTGGGGAAATTTCCACCCCGGGCCGTCAGGTTGGACAAAAGCCTCCAGCCAGGCCAGCCAGTTCTCCAGGATGGCCCAGGCCTGGGGGTCGTTGGTGGCGAAGAAATACTGGGCCAGGCGCATGAAGGCCCAATATTGGCCCAGGCCGTAGCCCACCTCCGGGTAGGAGCTGCCGTTCACCAGCCCCTGGACGATGCCCCAGGTGTCTTCATATTCCTCCGGCGGCAGCAGCCGGCGTTCATACTTGAAATAGTCCAGGGAGAAGACCCCGCCGGAGCCGAGGTTGAGGTACGCGGTATTGTTGAGGCCGCTGCCCGGGGCCAGGTTATCGCTCCCCAATAGCGCTCCGTCTTTGATTTTATAAATCTTGCCTTCTCCCGGGGACACCATCCAGGTGAGCAGGTGCCAGCCGCCGTCCAGCACCCCGGGGATGTCCGAGTAGGAGTCGCCCGCGCTGGTGGTTACTTTGAGCTGAAGCGCGGCGTTCCCGGCTTCCTTGGTCTGGATCACCCAGCCGTCCGCACCCATTTTATCCGCCAGCCAGAGCCAGCCGCTCCCTTGGGGTGATCCTTTGATGACCAGGGTTAGGGAAAATGGGTCCATCCCCGGCTCAAACCAGGAATTGCTGGCCAGGCTGGCGTGGGCCGCGCCGTCGAAACTTACCGCGGTATTCCCCGGCTGGCAGAGACCGGGGACATAGACGGGGCTGCCGCTGCTCCACCCCAGGGTGTGCCCGTGGCCGGAGGCGTCGCTGAGGCTCTCATTGAAGTGCCAGGCCCCGCTCACCAGGCCGTAATTGCGGTACTTGGGCCACCAGGAAAAATTGGTGAAATCCTCCTCGCCGCAGAGGGCGATGTTTTCCACGTCGTTTCTGGTGTGCACCGGCAGGATGGGGCCTTTAATACCCCCATAGCGTTGGTGAAATTCATCCTGGGCGTCCCAGTGCAGGTTGAGGTAATTCTGGGCTAGGTTCAAGGCACCCATCAAACAGGGGGCCAGGGGATGGGCGTAATGCACCGGGGTGGGTCCCCGCCAGGGGCTCAGACCGTAAGGCGTCAGGGAAATGGCCAGCCGGGGGGCGAAAGGGTAGGGGTCTTCGGCCTCCAGATTGAGGCTGACTTCGTCCAGCCACCATTCCTGGTCCGGCAGGCCCTGGGCTTCCATCTTGAATTCCAGGACCCGCAGGCGCTCGGCCCCGGCAAAGGTGAGATGGTCCCCGAACTTGAGGTCAGTAAGATAAAGCACGCCGTTGCT
>DYJG01000114.1 GCA_020723225.1 Desulfobacca acetoxidans
GCGATGCGGTGGGGATAGACCTTCTTCACGATCTCCTGATTGGAAAAGATGGCCCGCACCTGGTTCGCCAATTCCTCCACCGCCTTCTGGCCGGTGCCGGAGACCGCCTGGTAGGTGGAAACCACCACCCTTTTAATCTTGGCCGCGGCGTGCAGAGGCTGGAGCACCACCACCATCTGGATGGTGGAGCAGTTGGGATTGGCGATGATGCCCTTGGTGGTATATTGAGCGATATCCTGGGGGTTCACCTCCGGCACCACCAGGGGCACGTCCGGGTCCATGCGCCAGGCGCTGGAGTTGTCCACCACCACCGCGCCCGCGGCTGCAGCGATGGGGCCGTATTCCTTGCTGATGGACCCGCCAGCGGAGAAGAGGGCGATGTCTATGTCTTTGAAGGAGTTTTTATCCAGCACCTCCACCTGGATCTCTTTGCCCAGGAAGGTGACTTTCTTGCCGAGGGAACGCTCCGAAGCCAGGGGAAATAACTGGGCCACCGGAAAGCGCCGCTCTTCCAGGCAGGCCACCATCTGCTGGCCCACCGCGCCGGTGGCGCCGACCACGGCTACTCTGTACGAACTAGCCATATCTAATCAGCTCCTCAATTCTGCTGTGTATCGGTTATAGTGAGCAGTAAGCAGTGAGCAGTAAGCAGAAAAAGATAAAGCTTTCTTGATAAACACGTTTCTTAGTTTAAATGAGTGCGATTTTTTCAAGAAGGCTGAGAAGCACAAGGTTTTCTCCCCCTTTTCTAAAGGGGGCGGGGGGGATTTTTTGCATCCCAAAATACCCCTAAATCCCCCTTTAAAAAGGGGGACTTAAAAATCTGTATGCGGATGCCCTCTTTTTTAATTAACACACAATTTATGAACCGCTGCATTAACTGCTCACTGCTTACTGCTCACTGCTCACTTTATAACAATTCCACCGCGTACTTGGCGATCAGATCCCCTACTTGCCCGGTGGACATGCCCATCTTGCCCGCGGCCATGGATTTCATGTCTTGAGACGCGGCCTTTTTGATGGCCTGATCCACCGCGGCCGCGGCCTTGGCTTCGCCGAGCTGCTCCAGCATCATCTGGCCCGCGGCGATGGCGGCGATGGGGTTGACCACCGCCAGCCCCGTGTATTTGGGGGCCGAGCCGCCGATGGGCTCGAACATGGAGACGCCCTCGGGGTTGATGTTGCCGCCGGCAGCCACGCCCATGCCGCCCTGGATGATGGCGCCCAAGTCGGTGATGATATCGCCGAAGAGGTTGTCGGTGACCACCACGTCGAACCACTCGGGGTTTTTCACGAACCACATGCAGGTGGCGTCCACGTGCGCGTAGTCGGTGGTGATATCCGGGTATTGGGGGGCCATGGCCTCGAAGGCCCGGAACCAAAGGTTCGAGGCATAGGTCAGCACGTTGGTCTTGGCCACCAGGGTGAGTTTTTTGTCCTTATTGCGTTTCCGGGCCAGCTCGAACGCGAATTTCAGGCAGCGGTCCACGCCCTTGCGGGTGTTGATCGAGGTCTGCACCGCCACTTCGTCCGGGGTGTTGTGCTTGTGGAAACCGCCCGCGCCCACGTACATGCCTTCGGTGTTTTCCCGGACCACCGTGAAGTTGATGTCGTCCGGACCCTTGTCCTTCAGGGGGCAGTCCACCCCCGGATAGAGGACCACGGGCCGGAGGTTGATGTACTGGTCCAGCTCGAAGCGGGCCCGAAGCAGAATCCCCTTCTCCAGGATGCCCGGGGCCACGTCCGGGTGGCCGATGGCCCCCAGGTAGATGGCCTTGAACTGCCGGAGTTCGGCGATCACCGAGTCCGGCAGGGTCTCCCCGGTCTTTTTGTAGCGTTCGCCGCCCAGGTCGTAGTAATGGTAATCGAATTTGATGTTTGCGGGACCGGCCACCGCGTTCAGGACCTTGATGCCTTCGGCCACCACTTCCGGGCCGGTGCCGTCCCCGGGAATGACTGCGATTTTGTGAGTCATGCGTGTTTCCCCTCCAGTTGCTTCTTGATATGCGCTATGAGACCGCCGTCCGCCAGGAGTTCCTGCATGAACGGCGGAATGGGCTGGCTCGAATATTTCTTGCCGGTGGTGAGATTGGTGATCTCCCCGGTGTCGAAGTTCACACTGATTTCCTGGCCGCCTTCGATCTCTTTGGCCGCGTCCGGGGATTCCAAAATGGTCAAGCCCATGTTGAAGGCGTTGCGGTAGAAAATCCGGGCGAAGCTCCCGGCAATGACCCCGGCCAGGCCCGCGGCCTTCAAAGCCACGGGAGCATGCTCCCGGGAGGAGCCGCAGCCGAAGTTTTTACCGGCAATGACGAAATCCCCGGGTTTGGCCTTGGCAACAAACTCCGGGTCCGCGTCTTCCATGGCGTGTTTGGCCAGTTCTGCGGGGTCCGAAGTATTAAGATAGCGGGCCGGGAGAATCTCGTCGGTGTTGATGTCATCCCCGAATTTGTGCGCTTTGCCTTTGAGTTCCATAATTCTTCCCCCGCCCGGATTTCCGGGCCAATGAATGAATTATTTAATTTATCAGCAATTCGGGAGAATTCAATAGAGAAGCGCGTATTTATCTGCGTGCATCTGCGTTCATCGGCGGTTAAATATTTAACCGCCGATGAACGCCGATAAACGCTGATTTGAGAAAGCCATACGTGTAATTTATTTAGCTTGACAACATATATCAATTATTGATATATAGAGCCATGACTTGGGCAGTCCGATTAACTTCTAATGTCCGCAAAAGCCTCAAGAGACTGCCCAAGAATATCGACGAGATCTTCTAATATTTATTGGCAGAAATGAAGATCTCAGGTCCGATTCAACCTGATTGGCCCAATTATGGCAAGCTCCGGGAGAATTGCCATCATTGCCATCTCCAGAGAGGCAGGCCCACCTACGTCGCGGGTTTGGAGAGTCCTGAGCAAAAGGGATAGAGTTATCGAGGTTACTTATGTCGGCAGCCATGAAAAAGTCCGCTACGGGCGACTATGTTGAGGTCAAATTCCGGATACCTGCGGCCAGGATAATTGAGGTAAAAGAGGTCTTGGCCTCCTATGGGGCCATTGCCGAGGAGCCGGAGTCCGTGCCTTGGGAGGAGGTCTATCCTGACTTCAATGGCAGTGTTGCCCTGCGGGGAGCCAGAAAACGGGAGGGCTTGACTCAGAAAGAATTGGCTGCCTTGGTGGGGATCAGCCAGACCCATATCTCGGAAATGGAGCACGGCAAAAGGCCCATCGGCAAGGACATGGCCCGGAGGCTTGCCAAGGTTCTCCGGGCCGACTACCGGGTTTTTCTGTAATCAAGACAATACCGTTTGTAGGACCCAACAAGCTATTTCCCCTCTTTGCAAGCGGCGTATTCCAAATTCCGATCCGCCACAAAATTAAGTTAATCCGAGTATCTACAACAATTCCTTTACAAATCAATTTGTTGGCCTTATTGTTTATTAAGATTTCTCACGGTGGTGTTAAGGGAGGAGGCCATGGCCCCCAAGAAAGAGTCCGGCAAACCTCTCAAGCCCAAATCTCCGGCTGCCAAAGGTCGGAATACACCGTCTCCGGATGCCGCAGCCGCCCCGAAAGACCCCAAGCCCACTCCCCGCGCCAGGCGTCCCAAAACGCCAACTGCCGCGGCCGCGGCCAACCCGGGAAACAACCAGGCCGGACCGCAACTGGGGGAAAAGCCCCGGTTCATCGTGGGTATCGGCGCGTCCGCGGGAGGGCTGGAGGCCTACTCCCAGTTCTTCTCCCACCTGCCCGCGGATACGGGCATGGCCTTTATTATCGTTCAGCACCTGGACCCGGTGCACGAATCCATCTTGCCGGAACTCATGGCCAAAATGACCCGCATGCCGGTCAAGCAGGTGACCGAAGGCAGCCCCCTCAGGCCCAACGAGGTCTACGTCATCTCTCCCAATACCGACATCGCCGTGTCTCACGGCGTGATGAAAATTACCACCCGGAGTGAGAGACGCCCCTATTTGACCATCGACCACCTCTTCCGCTCCCTGGCTGAGGATCAGAAAGACCACGCCATAGGCATCCTCCTCTCCGGCACCTCCTCGGACGGAGCCTTGGGAATCGAGGCCATCAAGCACGCGGGGGGCATCACCTTTGCCCAGGACGAGGCGTCGGCCCGGTACTCCTTCATGCCCAATGCCGCGGTGGCCACCGGGTGCGTGGATTTCATTCTCAATCCCGGGGAGATCGCCCAGGAACTGGCCAAGATCACCCGCCACCCCTTCTGGTCTTATTATCAAACCCCCGCGGCGGAGCTTCCGCCGGAAACCGACAAGGAATTGGAGCAGATTCTCCTTCTGCTCCAGAAGGTCACCGGAGTGAACTTCGCCCTCTACAAACGCAGCACCTTAAGGAGGCGCATCATGCGGCGCATGGTGCTCCACAAGCTGGAAAACCTGGAAGGCTACCTGAAATTCCTCAAGGAAAAGCCCGGAGAGGTGGAAGCCCTCTATCAGGATGTACTCATCAAGGTCACCGGCTTTTTCCGGGACGAGGGGGCTTTTGAGGTCTTGAAAAAAACGGTCTTCCCGGAGATCCTGGCTGCCAAGCCCGGGGACGCCGGCGTCCGCTTCTGGGTGCCCGGCTGTTCTTCCGGAGAAGAGGCCTATTCCCTGGCCATGAGTTGGCTGGAGTTCCTGGGGGACAAGGCCCCGCCCACGTCCATCCAAATCTTTGCCACCGACGTCAGCGAAGCGGTTATTGATAAGGCCCGCCTGGGCATTTTTCTGGAAAACATCGCCTCGGAAGTGTCGCCGGAGCGTCTCCGCCGCTTCTTTATCAAGGTTGCGGGGGGCTACCAGATCAGCAAGACCATCCGGGATATGTGCGTCTTCGCCCGTCAGAACCTCATCCAGGACCCGCCCTTTTCCAAGCTGGACCTCATCAGTTGCCGCAACGTCCTGATTTACCTGCAGACGGCCCTGCAAAAACGCATCATCCCCATGTTCCACTTCTCCCTCAACCCCGCGGGGTTCCTGATGCTGGGGGCGTCGGAGACCATCGGCACCTTCACCGAGCTCTTCGGCCTGTTGGACAAGAAATACAAGATTTACCGCAAGAAATCGGCCCTGGCCCACCTGAAACTGGATTTTCTCCCCCCCCGCTTTCCCCGGGAACACAAGCCCCTGGTTAAAGGCCCGGTAAGGGAAGTGGAAGAGGCCTGGAGCAAACAGAACCTCTATGCGGAAGCGGACCGCCTCATTCTCAGCCGCTTTGCGCCCGCGGGCGTCCTCATTAATGAAGACATGGACATCCTCCAGTTCCGGGGACAGACAGGGCCCTACCTGGAACCCGCGCCGGGGGAGGCCACCTTCAAACTCATGCGCATGACCCGGGAGGGTCTGCTCCTGGCCCTGCGCACCGCAGTGAACCAGGCCATGAGGAAAAACGAAACCGTCAAGACCCAGGGGCTGCGGGTGGATTACAACGGGACCACCCGCACGGTGAACCTGGAGGTCATCCCTCTTAAATCCGGCCCCACTAAAGAGCGCTTCTTCCTGGTGCTCTTCGAGGAAGCCCGGCCCCGGGGCATCCCGCCCTACCCGGGCGAGGCTGCGGCTCCTGAAGCTTCCGGCAAAAAGATCGGACTCAAGGATAAACTCATCTCCAGGTTACGGGAGGAGCTGGCGGCCCTCAAAGAGCACCTCCAGGCGGTCATCGCCGATAAAGAGGCCACCAACGAAGAACTCCGGGCCGCGAACGAAGAGATTCTCTCCGCCAACGAGGAGTTTCAAAGCGTCAACGAGGAGCTGGAAACCGCCAAGGAAGAACTCCAGTCGGCCAACGAGGAACTCACCTCCCTGAACGAGGAACTGCACGTCAGAAACACCGAGTTGACCCAACTCAACAACGACTACAACAACCTGCTCCTGAGCAGCAACATCCCCATCATCATGCTGGGCCGGGACCTGCGCATCCGCCACATCACCCACCAGGCCCATGAGCTGTTCAACCTCATTCCCGGGGACGTGGGCCGGCCCATCAGCGATATCAAATTGAACGTCGAGATCCCCGGTTTGGAAAGAATGACCCAGGAAGTCATCGAATCCCTGGCCGTGAAAACCCAGGACGTCCAGGACCAGCAAGGGCGCTGGTACCGCCTCAGCATCCGGCCCTATTACACCATGGATAAGAAGATCGAGGGCGCGGTCATCACCCTGGTGGATATCAACGAATTAAAGCTGAACCTGCTCCGGCTCAACCAATCCCAAGATTTGATTCAGGGAATCCTGGGCTCCATGGGGGAAGCCCTCCTGGTGCTGGACCGGGACCTGCGGGTGAAAATGGTCAACCAGGCGTTCTACAAAACCTTCCAGATGCCGCCGGATAGGACCGTCGGCAACCTGGTCTATGAATTGGGAGAACGGGAATGGGACATCCCGGAACTGCGAAGACTCCTGGAAGATATCCTGCCCCGGGACACCTCGTTCCAAAACCTCCTGGTGGAACACGATTTTCCGGGCATCGGCCCCATGACCCTGCTCCTGAACGGCACCCGCATCACCCGGGACCGAGACCAGGCCTTGGCCGGTGAAGATCTCATCCTGCTGACCATCGCCAATATCACCGAACTCCAGAAGACCAAGGAATCCCTGAAGGAGGCGGAAATCACCAAACGTCTGACCACCCGGCTCCTGGCCTCCCAGGATAAAGAGTGCCCGGTGTTGGCCTGGGAACTGCGGGATGTGATCGAGCAAGACCTGGGGACCCTGGATAAAAATTTACGGGAAGCCGTCCACAAATTGTCGGACCCGGAGGACAAAACCTCCTGTGAGGATGCCCTGGCCAGCATTAAGAAAATCACCGCATCCCTGCCGCAATTTTCCTGGTACCTGCCCCCGGCTATCTTTAAAGACCTGGGGATTACTGCAGCCTTGAAAAACCTGGTCGCCGAGTTTCGCCGCTATTTCAAGATAGAGGTTGACTGGGATATCGATGAACTGGACCAACTTTTTACCGAGGAGAGCCGGAACCTGATCTACCGGGTCATGGAGGAGGCCCTGTTTAACATCGGCCGCCACTCCGAAGCCACCCGGGTCGAAGTGGCCATTAAAAAGAAGGAAGACCAGGTCTCTTTCCTGGTGAAAGATAACGGCAAGGGCTTTAACCTGGCTCAGGTCAGCAGGAAGATAAAAGCCGGAGAAAAGGCTGTGGGCCTGCCGGCTATGACGGAACGATTGAAGCGGCTTGGGGGAACCTTGAAAGTTTGGAGCAAGGAAGGTAAGGGGACGCATATTTCCTTTTCCCTGCCGGTGAAGAAAGGATGAAGGGATAGTTTTCCGTTTTCCCTTTCCCGTTTTGCGTTTTGCGTTTTTCGTTAGATACGTTCCCCATACTCTACGCCTTTGCGGTAAAATTGATTCACCCCAGGGACGCAGAGGTATTTTTTTCTGCTTTCGGTTCTCAACCTCCATGATGGTGAATCAGATAGCAATTCTTCCGAAAAGCCTCTCATTATCACCACTTTTTTTCCAAATAATAGAGTATATTAAAGGGGCAGTTTCATTGCGGCTGAAATTATCTTCTCACTTTTTCAATCATATT
>DYJG01000785.1 GCA_020723225.1 Desulfobacca acetoxidans
GGCGGGACCAAAGAAACCGCAGATCTCTCCCGGGTGGTGGTGTTGCGCCGGGGGCCCTTCGAGCAGACCGAGTTTATTCAGACCGATTTGATGTCGCCCACCAAGGGCACGGCTTTAAAGAACGATATACCCTTGAAGGCCGGCGACCTGGTCCTGGTGCCCATGTCCGGCATCGCCAAGGTGAACCTGTGGGTTAAACAATACATCCGGGATGTGCTTCCCGTTCAGACCCAGGGCACCGTGGGCGCTTATTGGACCTCGCAATTTACCGGAAACATCTTTTAGCCGGCGGTCCTGAAAGGAGAGACCCATGTTAGGCAAAATCCTCATCAACATGCTGCTGTTGGGAATGCTGCTGGCGCCTCCGGCTCTGGCGCAGATTGGGGATATCGTCCTGCCCGACGATCTGGGTCTGCCTGCAGGGGTGGTCAACACCGCGCTGCCGGAATTCGGCAAGTTCCCTATGGCCGGGGATTACGGCCAGGGCAACGCCACTCCAGTGGAGACGGTGGGGATGGGTCAGCATGCGGTGGGCGGGGGCGGCGGGACCCATGAGCAAATCCGCATCTTCCGGTCGCCGCCCTTGCGTCTTGACCGGCGCAAGTATAAGGCCAACATGCAGGTCCTGTTGGGCGATGTCAAAGGGGTTTACGTCTGGGTGGAGACCCCGCCGTCCCAGGGCCACTGGCATATGGGTGTGGACGTCCTCTATCTGGACGGCACCCGCCGCACCCTTTTCGGCAAAGATATGAACCGCAACGACCGGGACTGGGTGTTTGTGGAGCCGCATACGCGCCTGGATATCGAAATTTCTTCCAAGACCAGGGCGATCAAGGTGAACCGGGAATTCATCGTGGCGGTCAGCCCCGGGGCGTATTGGGCCAGGTATCCCGGTTATCTGCCCATTCCCTATAAGACTTATTTTCCATAAAAGCGCCGCGGCCTGAAGGAAAATGCGGCCGGAAGGAGATAAGGATGAAAGTTCAAGCAACCGGAAGGATCCTGCTCTATAGCCTCTGTCGACGGGCGGATCTGATCATCTTTATCAATATCGCCATTCTGGGAACCATCCTGGTGGTGA
>DYJG01000786.1 GCA_020723225.1 Desulfobacca acetoxidans
CAAAGCTTCCTTCTCCCGCAACTCCTTTATCTTCTCAGCCACTGTCTTCATAGGCTGCTCCTCTCAAGCGGTTTATTGTCCTTTGGATTGCCAGAAAGGGAGGTGCAAATTTGACGTTAGTTCTCTGGCGGAAACCGTAGAGATTACTTACCAGGGTAAGTAATGACTTGAAATCAGATAATTTCTGATTTGTTTGTCCAAAAATCTCTTACAAGAACCTGGGGTGGAAGGGCAGGCCACCATCTTGCCATCAAATTTATGGACTTAAGGCATCCCGGAGAACCGGAGATTTCTTGGCCGCGCCGCCCTGGGCGGGTTCTCTTGACTTGCAGGAGGGCAGTACCTAGCATTTAGGCATTCGCCGGATTCCTTTTACTTTAAGGCCCCGCTCCCCCTCATTTTCCTTATGCCGGGCCTCCCCGCCGGACTCCCGATTTATCGGCCGACACGCCTGGATGACTTATAAGGAGGCGGCAACATGATCAAGCTGAAGGTCAACCGCAAAGAATACACGGTGGACGTCGGTCCGGACACCCCGTTGCTCTGGGTGCTGCGGGACACCCTGGGGCTGACCGGGACCAAGTTCGGCTGCGGCATGGCGCTGTGCGGCGCGTGCACCGTGCACCTGGACGGCGAGGCGGTGCGCTCGTGCGTCACCCCGGTGGCCCGGGCTGAAGGCAAGGAGATCACGACCATCGAGGGCCTCTCCCTCGATTCCGGCCATCCTTTACAAATGGCCTGGATTGCCGAGGACGTGCCCCAATGCGGCTACTGCATGTCCGGGCAGATCATGTCCGCCGCGGTCCTGCTCCGGGAAAACCCCCGCCCTGCGGACGCGGACATCGATGCGGCCATGGCCGGGAATATCTGCCGCTGCGGCGCCTACCAGCGCATCCGCCGGGCCATTCACCTGGCGGCCCGGTTGCAGGGCCAGGGAGGCGCGAGATGAGCGAAATTTTCAATCTCAGCCGCCGGGAGTTTGTTAAGGCCGGAACTCTGGCCGGGGGCGGCCTGATTCTCGGCTTTTACCTGCCCGGGGCGGACAGGGCGGCAGCCGCTGGGCCGCAAACGGGCGGGGC
>DYJG01000787.1 GCA_020723225.1 Desulfobacca acetoxidans
GACCGGCTCCTGGGCATCTATGAACACCATACGGGATTGCTCAACCCGCCCAAGCTCTTTGACCACCTGACCCGGTTTCGGGCCGGGGAGCTCACCAACGACGAGGTCTTTGCCGATAACGGCCACGGCTGCGCCTATGGACCGGATTATTCCAGCGCCGCCTCTTTTGGCTTTACCGTGATCACCGGCCCCCGGCGGCGTCTGGCTAAAGATTGGCCCGGGCATTTCGCCGCGCCCCTGGGGGACATGATGCTCACCGGCTGTTTCGGCCTGGTGGCCGCATTTTTAGAAAAAGATGAAATTTCCGTTAATTTTCATGACTGGCTGGGGTAAGATGGGGTACCAATTAATGGAGGCCGTTTTTGGGGACTATGGCGCACAGGAGTAAAGCCTAATGGAAATCAAATTTTGGGGCACCCGGGGATCAATCCCTTCTCCCGGCTCCTCCACCCTGGAGTTTGGCGGCAATACCACCTGTCTGGAAATCATCCTCATCTCGGGGCACCGGATAGTGATTGACGCGGGTACCGGCATGCGCCTTTTGGGAGACCAGTTGCTGAAGAGCGGCAAACCGATCTCTTTTCATCTCCTCCTGACCCATAATCATTGGGACCATCTTTTGGGCCTCCCTTTTTTTGCCCCCATTTATCATGAACACACGGAAATCCTCGTGGATGGCTGGCCCCATGCCTTCCAGGCCCTCACCAGGGTCTTTGATAATCACATGGGCAACGGCTTTTTTCCCGTGGCCTTCGACCAGCTCAAGGCCAGGATTGATTTTCTCAACCGCGTGGCCCGGGGCCCGTTGCTCCTGGGAGGTGCCACTATCGACTCCATCCCCCTCAACCATCCCCAGGGGGGATTGGGCTACCGGGTCCGGGAAGGGGAGCACACCCTGGTTTTCATCACCGATAATGAACTGGGGGCCGGCGGTAGCCGCCGTTTCCGGGAGTTCGTGCAGTTCGCCAAGGGCTGCAGCCTGTTAATCCACGATGCCCAGTACCTGCCGGAGGAAATGGCGGAGCACCGGGGCTGGGGCCACTCCACTTATGAAGAGGTGGTGACTCTGGCCGTGGA
>DYJG01000115.1:0-395 GCA_020723225.1 Desulfobacca acetoxidans
GGTGCGGGACCTGGACATCGTCACCACCACCACCCCCAGCGACCGGCCTATAGTCATGACGGAATGGGTCTCGCCGGGAACCCATATCAACGCCATCGGCGCGGATGCCGCGGGCAAGCAGGAGTTGGACCCGGCCATCCTCCAGGCCGCTAAAATCGTGGTGGATGACTGGGCCCAGGCCTCCCACTCCGGGGAGATCAACGTGCCTCTGGCCCAGGGAAAAATTAAGCCGGAACAGATCTACGGCTCCCTGGGGGAGATCGCGGCCGGGAAAAAACCGGGCCGCACCGATCCTCAGGAAATCACCGTCTTCGATTCCACCGGCCTCATCATTCAGGATCTGGCCCTGGCCTATGCGGTTTATCAACGGGCCCGGGAAACCGGCCTGGGCGATG
>DYJG01000115.1:405-7507 GCA_020723225.1 Desulfobacca acetoxidans
GGATTTTCTGCGTTGAGGATCGGGCGGCAGCCTTCCCGGAAATCTCCTGCGGGAAATTCTCTTGAGCCTTTACAAATCTATCAGATTAAATATATAGATGAATGGGCGAAAGATGGCCCCGGCCATTATCGCCAACCTTCTTGCCCCAAGGAGATTATGCGGCTTGACCATGCGCGGGATGGAAAATGGGTATCCGCCTCTGGAAACCAGGGTGCAATCCCGGGATTATCCCCCGCTGGCAGGGGATAAGACCAGTCATCCCCAAAGGATCGCCTGGCTCCTTTTTTGCGGCGTTTCCCTGCAACTGACGTTTCTTAACCCCTCGATAATTCTGCTTCCCGGAGAACGCACCAACCTTTTTTCCGGGTTATTGTGCGCCATCTCCCTGATCGCCACCATCTGCATTGCCAGGAAAGGGGACCTGTTCCGGACCCGTGGAGAGGCGGCAATCTATCTTTCCCTGGTGGGATTGCTGCTGTTGAGCTGTCTTACCAGCGCCTTGCCTTTGACCAATACCTTGCGCGGCCTGGTCCTCCTGGCCTCCGGCCTGGGGGGATTCTGGGGAGCCAGGGTCCTGCTGGCCACGGAAACCAGGCAACGGTACTTTCTCCAGCTCTCTCTGCTGATGCTGACGGGCTTTCTCCTGGTGGGCCTGGTTTCCTATGTGCTTTCCGGGAAGGTTACCTCAGCCATGGATCCGAAGTACCATCCCATGGCCACCAAAGTCATGCTCCTCTGGTTTGCCCCCCTGACTCTGCTTTGGGGCCGCACCTCCCAAAAAATTTTTGGCGCAGTCCTCATCGGTTTGAGTTATCTGTTATTTTCCCTGACCGAGTTGCGTTCGGCGATGTTGCTGCCTTTGATCATGGGGCTGCTGGCGGTGTTTTGTGGCAGATTGCGGGTGAGGTATTTTTTATTAATTCTTTTGGCCTCATCGGCAATACTCTTTTATTTTATCCGTCATCTTCCTCCGGAAAAAATCGGCAAGGAATATGAGCCCGCTTACTACCGGGTGGAAAACATGATTCTGTCCTGGCACATTGCCGCGCAGCACCCGTTTTTGGGGATCGGTCTCCTGTCTCCCAGGGATGAATTTCTGAAAGATTATGAAATTAAGTACCCTTACGTGACGCGGGAGCAATTCAGCAGGTCTTTGCGGGATATTAAAGTTGCCGACAATATGCTGCTTACGTTTATGGTGGGCGTGGGATTTCCTTTCCTGTTCATTTATTGCTTTTCGTTAGTCAAGCTCATGAAGGGATTGACGGGAACCATTTACACCCAAACCCAGCCCACGACCATTCCACCCTTAGCGTTATTTTTGCCGCTGGTCAGCGCCTTATTATCATTTTTGATTTATGACATCCTGCTGCACCCCCAGGTGTGCTGGTTCTTCCACCTGCTCTTGGGCCTGATCCCCTGGCGGCGGCAGTAAAGACTGTTTTCTTTTTTATGCCCGAACTCAACTTGCCCCCCTTTTACGTTATTACGGTAAACTACCACAGCGGCTCCTATCTGCCCGCCTTCATCTCTTCCCTGGCGCCTTTGCCTTTCCTGAAGAAGATGATCGTCGTCAACCATTCGCCGGAGGAGTCCCTGGCGGACTTGACCGCGCCTTTCCCCCTGCAAATTATCAACCAGGAGAACGCCGGCTACGGCGCCGGCCTGAACCGGGGCTTACGGGAAATCCCCGAAAAAAACGCCGTCGCCTTGTTGTGCAATCCCGACCTGGTCTTGGCGACGCCTGCGGCCGCGACTGGGGCTTTGGCCTATATGGGGGCCCATCCCCAAGTGGGCTGCCTCATCCCCAAGTCTTTGGACTTCTCCGGGGAGTTTCTTTACCCCTGCCGCACCTTTTATTCCTTAAAGACCCTGCTGGCGGCCAGGATCGGCCTCTGCCGCCGGGCCTTTGCCGGGGCCTATCGGCGGCACCTGTATCTCGACGCCCCTGCCGACCGGATTCTGGAAGTGGACTGGGGCTACGGCGCGGCCGTGTTTTACCGGGTGGCCGCATTCAACCGCGGGCCTGCTTTCGATGAGCGTTTTTTTCTGTATATGGAAGATGTGGACCTGTGCCTCCGTCTCTGGCGGGCCGGCTTGTCCGTGGTCTATTACCCCGAGGTGCTGTTTAGGCATCATAGCCAGAAAGACAGCCACCGCCGGTGGCGCTATCTTTTCTATCATTTGGCCAGCCTCTGGAAATTTGTCTGGAAATATGGGGGGCTGCCCCAACGGGAAGACCTTCGGAGGCCCCAGGCTCCATGAACCTTGCCGTCGCCCCCCGCCGGGAAATCGGGCAAGTTGCCTGGGATGCCTTCGTCCACCAGGCTGATGAAGCCTGGCTCTGGCACCTGTTCCATTTCCAGGATGCCTTTGCCACCTGGCCGGGCAGGAGGGATTTGAGTTTCGCAGTGGTAGATACTCGTCAGGGGGAGGTGCTGGCGGCCATTCCCCTGCAACTGATCCGGCGCACCAAAGGTCAGGTTCTCACCATAAATCTTCTGGAATCCTTAGGCGGACCGGCCTGCGCCGACGGTTTGCCGGAAAAGACCCGGCAGCAAATCCGGCAGGCGGCCCAGGACCGGTTGCTTGCCCTGGCTGAACAATACCAGTCCCTGGCAATCGATTTTGCTTTGCCTCCCCTTGCTCCTGCCTATCGGGGTGAGCGCTGCCCCCGGGTCAATCCCCTGCTTTTCCTCGGATGCGACAATACTCTGACCCAGACCTATATGATTGATCTGCGCCACTCTGAGGAAGAGCTGTGGCAGGGGCTTTCCGGCAACTGCCGGAATATGGTCAAACGCGCGGAGAAAGAAGGGGTCACCGTCCGGGAAGCCGATTCCTTGGCGGATTTGGAACGCTACTACCAGATGCACCTGGAAACTTACCGGCGTACTGCCGCGCCGCCCCATCCCTTTGCCTATTTTCAGCAAATCTGGGAAAACTTCACCAGGCGCGGTTACTCCCATATCTTTCTGGCCGAATTCCAGGGTGAAGTGGTGGCCGCGGCCAACATGGGAGCCTATAAGGGGGCCATGATCTATTGGACCGGGGCCAGTAAAAACAATTTGCCCTCGCCGGGGGTGAACAATCTCCTCCAATGGCACGCCATCAGTTACGCCCGCAGCCATGGATACGAATGGTATGAAAGCGGCGAGGCCTTCCCCCATCTCAAAGAAGGCAAGCTCAAGGGTTTGAACGATTTCAAAAAGTCCTTCGGCGGCGAACTCTACCCCTTTTACCGGGGCCGCCTGGTCATGCGTAAACACCTGCACCTTCTCTACACCTTTTATCATAATTGGCGGGGATCTCATGTTTGAAGCCAGAAAAAGCCCCGTCCACCTGGACCCCCCACTTCCCCTCCCCTTCTGTGGCTTTAATACCTATTCGCCGTCAAATACCTGGTTTTTCGTAGGGGCGAACCTTGTGTTCGCCCAGCGTCCAGGGCGAACACAAGGTTCGCCCCTACGTTTATCTGCCTGTGTTTTTATTAATCCGTATAACGCCTTTCCGGGGGGCGTTCTGTAATGCCCGACTTATTGGTCATCATCCCCGACCGCCTTTCCGACCTGGCGGCCAAGGGCGAAATCACCGCGCGCTATTACAATCCCGGCGACCTCTTCGATGAGGTCCATATCGTTATGACCAACGACGACAGGCCCGATCCCGCCCCTCTTGCCAAGACCGCGGGCCGGGCCCGGCTCTTTCTCCACAACTTGCCTTTGCCGAATTTTGTGCTCACCCTGGGCTGGCAGCCCCGGTTGATTAAAAAATGGGTGCAAGCCGGGGTAAAACTGGCCGCCCAGATCCGCCCCGCCTTAATCCGCACGCACGGCAATTACGGCAACGGTTATCTGGCCGCCCAAATCAAGAAACAACTGGGGATTCCCCTGGTGGTCTCCCTGCACACCAACCCGGACGTGAGCCAGCGCCGGGCCACCCCCTGGCGGGCCGATTGGACAAGGCGCCTGGCCCTGGAGTTCATGGTCAAATTCGAAATCGAAACCTTGAAGACCGCGGACTGGGTCTTGCCCGTCTATGAGTCCATTCGCGGTTATGCGGAGCGCCGGGGGGCCCGCCGCGTGGAAGTCTGCTACAATGTGATCAACCCTGAATTTCTGCGCCCCAAGGAGTCTTACACCCTCCACCGCCCCCCCCGGATCATCTCCGTCAGCCGCCAGATTCCCGGCAAAAACCCCGACAACCTGATCCGGGCCGTGGCCCGGCTCCCCGGAGTGGAACTGACCCTGGTGGGCAACGGCGAGGGCCACTCCCGTTTGCAGGCGGTGGCCCGGGAGAGCGGCCTGGGCGAGCGGGTTATCTTCCGGCCCAGCGTTCCCAATGACGAACTCTGCCCGCTGCTGCCGGAATTCGACATCTTTGCCGCACATTCGGATTATTGGGAGATCAGCAAATCGGTGCTGGAGCCGCTCTTGACCGGCTTGCCGGTGGTCTTAAACCGCCGCCAAGGCGAGCCGGTGCCGGAATTGCAGGGGGATTTTCTGCTGCTGGTGGACAATACGCCGGAGGGTTATTACCAGGCGCTTGAACGCCTCCTCACCGACGACCGCTTCCGGGAGGAACTGGGACGCCGGGCCTATTCCCACGCTCAGGCCCGCTGGTCGCCCGCGGTGACCGAGGCCAAGTATGTGGAGATCTACCGAGGCCTATTGAAAAAATAGACCTCACGCAAAAGCGCAAAGCCGCAAAGTAAGACGCATGTTATTTAGGTATCTCTATCACGCTGAAATAATCATTTCCCACTAATACCGGGTAGTTCTCCACCTTCCGGGCCGGGTCTTTGCAGATCAAAACATGGGTGGCCCCCAGGCGGCGGCCGTAATCCAGGTAATCTTCCAGGTTCACGGGATAAATGTAGTCTTTCAGCTTTTTCTTCTCCTGGAGGACGATTTCCCAGTTGTAGCTGGTTTTCTCGATTTGGAAGGGATTGGTCCTGATCCCCAAATAATATCTGAGCGGCTCCTCCTCCCTGGATTTTCTCGCCTTGGCCAGCATATTCCCCCAGACGTCGATGCCCCCCGCTTCCCGGTAGGCGCGCACTTCGTGAGCCATCCTTTCTTGCGAGTTGAAATAGGCGTTCCGCAATAAGGACCAGTAAATCAGGACGCCCCTGCGGGAAAAGGTGCGCAGGGGATGGCCCCGGAAGGGGCCGAAGGTATTCGTAGAGCCGGGGGGATTATAGGGAACAAATATGGCGTCTTTGGGAATGCTTTCCTTGATCTTCAGCTCCACGTCATAGAGCTGGGCCGCGTGGGTCATCCGGGGGGAATAAAGCTGGGCCAGGGTCACCCCGCAGGAGTAGAGCAGCAACAGCGCCACGGCCCCGGCCTGGGACCAGACCATGGGCCGGAATTCAAAACCCGGGGACTTTTTGGCAATCAGCGCCACGATCCCCAGGACCCAGATCAATCCCAAAACTGCGGCCACCAGCATGCCGGTCTGATCCCGGTAAACCAGATAGGCGTACACCGATATGGGCAACAAGGAATAAGGCAGATAGGAGCCCAGCAGATTATACAAAGCCAGGGAAAAATAGGCGTTGGCCAGAAAAACCAGGAAGAGTCCGCTCTTGGATGGGGAAAACAGGATAAAGACCGAAGGAGAGGCTACGTAAAGAAGAAAATAGACCCCCAAGTAATAGAATAGAAAGATAAAAAGAAAAAAACCCATGACCCTGGCAGGTTCCCGGGGATTATCAACCTCCCCCGGAGGCCGCCGCCACCGGTCGATACACCAGGCGCCCAGAAGCAACCCGAACAGAGAGGCCGTCAGCACCCAATATTTGAAGGCAAAGATATGGGGAGTGAAGTGAAAGTAGGTGAGAATGCAAAAATCCCGGACCTCCTGGGGCACCGGCGCCTTGATGGGGGTGGCCAGGGTCACCAGAACATAAGCCCCCAGGACCCCGGCGCCGGCCAGGAGCCCGGCGGGAATCATGCCCTCAGGGGCATAGCCCCGGCGCCACCAGCGCCAGACCATCCAGGACATTAATATTATCCAAGCGTTCACCCCGTAGGTGGGATTGAGCAGGGAAAGGACCAGGCTGCAAAGCCCCGCCAGCGCCAGGTTGCCCCGAATCAGAAACACCAGGAAAGCCGCGGCCGGGATGTGGGGAATGTCACCTTGATAGATGGAGTAGTCGAATACCAGGGTATAGCCGAAGTTCAGCTCAAATATCCATTTGGCAAAATGAAAATTCAAGGCCGCAAAACAGGCCTGGCCCGGATTGCGAAAGAGGACGTAGGCCAGGAAATATTGGCACAGCAGCAGCAGGGGCATGCCCAGCAGCAGGTGCAGGCCGTACCAAAAGTTGAAGGGCACCCCCAATTTGTAGGCCAGCGTGGGAATCAAGTAATAGATATTGGTCCAGGCGAGATAACGGGCGTTTTCCCCGACCTCGTGGTCGTCCAGCCGGGGCCATTCCTCCCCCCAAAAGATCTGGCCCAAGTGGGTGGGATTATAGTCCTGGTTCAGAAGCAGGTATTCGGGGATGTGCCAAAGTAGGGGGAGACGAATCAGGACTAAAATGACAAAAATACCGAGAAAGATTCGATGCTGCTTCAGGAAGGCTTTCTGTTCCCCCTGGGTGACGGGGTCAGTCTCGTTAGGCATGGGAATCTGTCGGGATGAGTTCAAAGTTCAAGGTTAAACGTTCAAAGTTAAAGACAACAGCGCACCAACCATCTGGTTCCCAAGCTGTGCTTGGGAACCCCTTGGATGCCAAGCTGCGCCTGGTGACGCATTCTTATGAATTACGGTCTCTATTAATTTTCAAAGGTGTCCAAGCAAAGCTTGGACTAATACTTTCCGTTCCCAAGTGCAACTTGGGAACGAGAACGAAGTCTAATCTCTTATACTTGCGTCTTTCTTTGCGCCTTTGCGCCTTTGCGTGAAACCAGCGCCTTCCTTTGCGCCTTTGCGCCTTTGCGAGAAACCTATCTTTTCAATAAATCCGTCACCATGTTCCAAACCATGGCCGTCTTCTTCCCCAGTTCCTTAAACGATTTAAGCTCCAGCAGCTCCCTGGCGATCCTGCCGGGCCGGAAATAAAACCTGCGCATGGCCAGGTTATTCAATTTCA
>DYJG01000116.1 GCA_020723225.1 Desulfobacca acetoxidans
ATAATGCAACATGGTGCTGCCGTATTTAGCGTTTCTCATGGCCGCCTCCTTATATGTGTATATGCACTCTTTTTATTAAAAAAATTACTTCTTGCGGGCCAAGGAGATCATCTCCGACAAGTCGTCCAGGAGATTATGCAACCTTTCTTCACCCAGCCCTTTCTTTACGCGATTTTGAGCTTCTTCCCATAAAGGTAAGGCCTTTGTCAGGACTTCCATCCCTGACGTGGTCAAAGTAACTTCCCGCTCCCGGCGGTCTTCCCCGGTTTTGATGGTGATTAATCCCCGCGTCTCCAGGAGCTGTAGATTCCTGGTTAAGGTCGTCCGGTCCATCACCATAACCTGGGCCAGCTTGACCACGGTTACCGGCCCCATTACCCGGGTGGCCATAAGCAGGGAGAACTGGGTGGCGCGTAAACCGATGGGCCTGAGCACTTCCTCATAAATTTTAGTGACGGCGCGAGCTGCCTTCCGCACCTTGTAACAGGCGCAGGTCTGGCCAATTTCCTTACATTTCTCCATCGTTAGCGGTTTAAAGTCTTCTGATTTCATTTTTAATAGGAGTATATACACCTATATATTTTTTGTCAAGTTTGATGCGGCAAACTCTCATAAATTTTCTTAAAGCATTCAAGAATCATAAATCCCCAATCTCGTCCACCTAAAGAGATTAGCTGGCTACCACATACCTTGCCATCCGGGAGAATTATCGACGGCCTATGGGAAAATGCAGATATAAACTGAATAGGGGAAGGTGGTTTTTGTGGGGTTGGATTCAGGGAGAATCGAGTTTCGCCAGGGGCGATGGCGGGGCTTAGCCCCGCCGTTCTGGACAACCATAGATGGTCCGGAGAGGCTCCCGGGGGCGGGTTTAAAACCCGCCCCCTACGGGTCGCCTCGCCCGCCTCCATTTCTCTAGGTCAATAACCCTCCTCGTGCTCCAGGTCCTCTTCTCCGGATTTGTGGCGGAAGACGTGGTGGACCCAGGCCTGGTAAGCGATGACGATGGGCACAAAGGTCAGGGCCACTGCCAGCATGATCTTGAGCGTCAAGGGGCTGGAAGACGAGTTGAAGGCCGTGAGGCTGAAGGCCGGATCGATGCTGGAGGGCAGCAGTTTCGGGTAAAGCCCCACCACTCCGAAGAGCACGGTGCCGACGATGGTGACGCAGGACGCAAACCAGGCCCGCCACCAGGAGCCTTTGGCGATGTAGACCCGGATCATGACCAAAGCCGCGACAGTGACCGCCAGAATCAGGAAGAGCACGGGGTTGGCCAGGTAGTTGTCATAAAGAAAGGTGGCCCGCCGGGTGGTCAGGAGGAAGATCACCGCCATCACCAGGAGCGCGGCCCAGAGCTTGGGCAGGAGTTTCGCGGCCCGATCGTGGAGATCGCCCGAGGATTTCACCGCCAGCCACAGGGCCCCGTGCACCAGGAAGAGCAGCACGAAGAGAATCCCCCCCGCCAGTCCGTAAGGATTGAGGAGGGTGAACAGCGTCCCCTGGTAGATGCCTTCCTGGTCAATGGGCAGGCCCCGGAAGATGTTGGCAAAGGCCACCCCCAGCAATAATGCCGGGAGAAAACTGCCCACCACCAGGCAGGTGTCCCAGACGCACTTCCACCGGGGGGAGTTGACTTCGTCCCGGAAGGCGAAGGAGACGCCCCGGACGATCAAGGCAAAGAGGATGAGCATCAAGGCCGAGTATAAGCCGCTGAACATGGTGGCGTAAGTGGTGGGGAAGGCCGCGAAGGTGACGCCCCCGGCGGTGATCAGCCAGACTTCGTTGCCGTCCCAGAAGGGACCCATGACGTGGTAGACGAGACGCCGCTCGGTGTCGGTCTTGGCCACCACCGGCATCAAGGTCCCCAACCCTAAGTCGAAGCCGTCCAGCATGAAGTAAACGGCCCAGAGAACGCCCCACAGCAGGAACCAGATAGTTTCCAACATGACCTTAACCCTCCCCCCGGACGGGCTCAGGCCCCCGGCGCACGTGCTTGGCGATGAGATAGAAAGCAGTCGCCCCCAACAGGGAATAGGCGACGATGAAAGCCGTCAGGGAGATACCCACCTGGGAGGCGGCGATGGGCGAGACTGCGTCTTTAGTCTTCATCAACCCCCAGACGATCCAGGGCTGCCGTCCCACTTCGGTGACGATCCAGCCCGCCTGCAAGGCGATATACGGGAGAGGGATGGAGTAGAGCAGCAACTTGAGCAGCCTGGGGCTGTCTGCCAACTTATTGCGTTTGAGCCAGGCTATCACTGTCACCAGGGCAAAGAAGAATCCCAATGCCACCATCACCCGGAAGGCGATGAAGGTAAGGGCCACCGGGGGCCGCTCCTCCTTGGGGAAGTCCTTGAGGCCCTTGACCGTGGCGCCGGTGGAGTGGTAAGCCAGGAGGCTCAAGGCTCCGGGGATCTTCCCGAATTCCACCAGATTGCGCTCGTTTTTCTCATCCGGAATTATAAACAAGGTCTGGGGCGCATTGGCCTGGGTATCCCAGAGGGCCTCCATGGCCGCCAGCTTGGAGGGCTGGATCTTGGCCACCTCGGCCCCGTGAATATGGCCCTGGACGACTTCCGCCAGCGAGAAGATCAGGGCAAAGACAAGACCCATGCGCAAAGATTTGGTGAAGAAGGCCACGTGCTGCTTCCTCAGGAGATGGTAAGCGCTGACGCCCATGACGAAGAAACCCGCCAGGATATAGGCGCCGCTGAGGGTGTGGAAGTAAATCTGGAAGCCGAAGGGTTGGGTGACCACCGCCAGAAAATCGGTGAGCTCCGCCCGGCCGTTGCGCAAGGTGTACCCCACGGGGTGCTGCATCCAGGCGTTGGCCATCAGGATCCAGAGGGCCGAGAGATTGGCCGCGAAGGCCACCAGCCAGATGGACAGGCAGTGGAGCTTGGGGGAAAGGCGCTTCCAGCCGAAGATCCAGACCGCCAGGAAGGTGGATTCCAGAAAAAAGGCCAGGGTGGCTTCGATGGCCAGAATCGACCCGAAGATATCCCCCACATAGCGGGAGTACCGGGACCAGTTGGTGCCGAATTGGAACTCCAGGGTGATGCCGGTCACCACTCCCACGGCGAAGTTGATGATGAAGATCTTCCCCCAGAATTTGGCCAGCCGCCGGTATTCCTCATCACCGGTCCTGACGAACTTCGTTTCCATGATGGCGATGAGGATGGATAACCCCAGGGTCAGGGGCACAAAGATGAAGTGGAAAAAGGTGGCTACCGCGAATTGCAGCCGCGAAAGCATCAGGGCGTCCATGGCATTGCTCCCCTCCTATACAAGATTAGCGTGAATGTGACGATTGCCGGTCCATGGAGGACAAGGTTGTTGACTTCACCCCACTTTCACCAGGGTGATAGTATCCGTCATGCAATGCGGGCACATTTCCGGGTTATGCCGCTTGTTGGTATAGCCGCACCGGGAGCAGACGTAATAAATCCCCTTTTCCATTTCGGCCAGCCTTTTCAAGGTTTTCTGGTATTGGAGAGAACGCGCTCTCTCCGTATCGTTATTTGGCTTCGGGTTCCTTGAGGGCCGGTTAATAACCCCCGGATGATCTTGAGAATGTCCGATTGGCCCAAAGGCCGTATCCCGAAATAACCGGGCGATCTCGGGGTAGCCCTCTTTCTCCGCGAGGGCGGCGCAGGCCAGATAGCCCCGGGGGGTCCCAAACTCTTGGCGATTATATTTTGATGTAATCATTGTTTTCCCTCCTGTTAAGGCCACTGCTGAGAAAATAGTTCCAAGTTCCAGGTTTTTAGCGAACCTTGTGTTCGCCCTGAACGCTCGGGGCGAACACAAGGTCGCTACGAAAAATTGTCGGTTGATTGCAAATCGATATTATTATTCCGGCCGCCTTTCCGGAGGTGGGCCTCCAACTCCACTTCGGCCAGCCTTTGGAGTTTGTAAGCCGAATCCCGCAGCACTCCGTAGAGCACGCCGCAGCCCACGTCCTCCCGGGCCGCGTCCCCTTGGTCGGCCACCTCCAGCATGGCCGCAGCCAACTCCAGGGTCTTTTTCAGGCAGTCATTTGCGGCGTTAGCCATTTTTCCATCCTCAATTCTTGCCTCAATTCTTGAAAAGATAGACTCACGCAAAGACGCAAAGGCGCAAGGTGAGACGCAGGGTATATATAAAAGGAAGCGCTTCCTTTCTGGCGTTACGCTTTCTTATAACTCAAGATGCGTGCCAGTTCCGGCATTGGGTGAGATACAGAATAACTATGTGAAACTATTGACTAAATCAGATAGATAAAGATTTGCCGGTTGTTATTTGCGGCAGATGGATGGGCTTTCTTGAGACATTCTGAGAAAGGGTGAAAATGGGGAAACTTAGGATAGAAGCGGAAAAGATCCGGGAATTACTGTCTCAGGTTCTCTCATGAGACAGTAATGCTTCCTGGGACATGAGGAACCGGTATAAGGTGGCCCGGCCCACCCCCAGCAGATGGGCGGCCTTCACCTTGTTGCCGCCGCATTGTTGCAGCGCGGCCTGAACCGCGTCCGGGTTCAGTTTGGGGGCCGGTCCCCGGCGGGAGGATTCAGCCCGGATTTCCTGGGGCAGCTCGTCGGCCCCCATGGCCCCGCCCTCGCTTCGGGCCAGGGCGTAATGCACCGCGTTCTGCAGTTCCCGGACGTTCCCGGGCCAGGGATATTTCTGCAGAAGCGCCAGGGCTTCCCCGGAAAACCGGGGCGCCTTCCTCCCACGCTTCCGGGACCGTTCCAGAAAAAAATCCACCAGCAGGGGGATATCACCCCGGCGCTCCCTCAGGGGCGGGAGGTGTAACGGCACCACGTTGAGGCGATAAAAGAGGTCCCGGCGGAAATTGTTCCGTTCCATCTCCTTTTTTAAATCCCGGTTGGTGGCGCTGATGACGCGCACGTCCACGGAGACGGTCTTTTCCCCGCCCACCCGCTCGAACGCGCCGGACTCCAGCACCCGGAGCAGTTTGACCTGCATGTTCCGGGGCAGTTCGGCCACTTCATCCAGGAAGATGGTGCCGCCGTGGGCCAGCTCGAAGCGCCCTTTCTTATCCCGGAGCGCGCCGGAGAACGCGCCCTTGACGTGGCCGAAGAGTTCGCTCTCCACCACCCCTTCGGGCAGGGCCCCGCAATTGACGGGGACAAAGGGGCCCCGGGAGCGCCCGCTTTCGCTGTGGATGGCCGCGGCCACCAGCTCCTTGCCGGTGCCCGTCTCCCCGGTGATCAACACGGGATAGTCGTTTTCGGCCAACCGGCTGATTTGCTTAAATATCTGGATCATCTGGGGGTCCCGGCCGACGATGCCGGCAAAGCCCGCAAAGTCCCCGGACCAAAGTTTCAAGCCCACCATGCTGGTAATGTCTTTGATGGCCGCCAGCACCCCGGCGAAGCGCCCTTCCCGGTCTCTGATGCCCACCACCGACATTTCCACCTGTTTGGGCTCCCCCCGCCGGGTGACCATATTTATGGGGTAGCTCAATTCCTTCCAGAAATCCGGGGCGCCGCCGCAAAAGGCGCACTTCTTGCCGCACAAAGGCCCGCCGAAGACTTCGTGGCAGTCCCGGCCCAGAACCTCTTCTTTCCTGAAGCCGGTCATAGCCTCGGCCGCGGGGTTAAGGAAAAAGATGCGCCGCTCCCGGTCGTGGCCGATGATCCCTTCCTGGAGATGGTCCAGCAGGTGTTCCAGGTTATCCAGGTCCACCGCGAAATTTTCCGGGGTGAAATTCTTGCGGAAGGTCATATGTGCCTAATTTCCCCTCAATAATTGATGATATCCCATTAACTGGGGAATATCAAACGAAGGAATTAAAAAAGCGGCCCGGAGGCCGCTTTAATTAACCGGCGATTCTTGGGTCATCGGCACTCTCTAGAACACGTAAAATGTCCGAGGCGATCCACAGGATAGCTTATGCTCGCCATAATCCCATTCGCTTGTAAGGTCTGTCAATTTCAAAATTAATCCGTCAAAACTGCATAGACAGCTAGGGCGTGTTCTCCCCCTCGACTTCCTTTTTCCTTGCCAGGCTCCGTCCCTACATATATTTTTATCTAGATTCAGTATTTATCAGAATGGGCCGGTAAGCAGCGGAAATAGGCAAGAATTTGACCAATATTCAGGATTTGCTCCAGTTTATCTTCGCCGGGCTCACCGGAGGGGCCATCTACGCCCTGGTGGCCCTGGGCTTCGGGGTGGTGCACAACACCATGGGCATCGTCAATTTCACCCAGGTGGATTTTGTCAGCCTGGGAGGGATGATCCTCTTCAGCGCCCTGTTCGCCTTAGGCCTGCCCATGCCCCTGGCCCTGGCCGCGGCCGTCATCGGGGTCACTTTGACGGCCATGGCGGTGGAGGAGGCGGGCCTGCGGCCTTCCCGGTCCCAGAGCCACCTGGTGCTCATCTTTCTGACCATCGGTTTGTCCATTATCCTCCGGGGAGCAATGAAAATCATCTGGGGGAAAAACCGCATGGCCGTGCCGCCCCTGGCCGGGGAGGAGGCGGTAAGCCTCCTGGGGGCCACCATCCTGCCCCAGACCCTGTGGATTCTGGTCCTCACCGCCGGGGCCATCGTGCTGCTGGTGCTGTTTTTCCGGAAGACCTCCATGGGCCTGGCCATGCGGGGGGTGGCCGCCAATGAAGCGGCCGCGGCTGTGGTGGGGTTGCCGGTCAGGAGGGTCAAGGCCGTGAGCTTTGCGTTGGCCGGGGCCCTGGGGGGACTGGCCGGGTGTTTGGTGACTCCCATAACCACGCTCTCCTACGACGTGGGCGTGCTTCTGGGCCTCAAGGGCTTTGCCGCGGCCATCCTGGGGGGCTTCGGCTCCTTTCCCGGGGCCATCCTGGGAGGGCTGATCCTGGGGTTGCTGGAAACCCTGGCCGCGGCCTACCTCAGTAGCGCTTACAAGGACGTCATCGCTTTTGTGGTGCTGCTGTTGGTGCTCTTTATCCGACCCCGGGGGCTGTTGGGAGGAGAATGAGAGCATGCTGCCCACCATCAAATTCTTTGTGCTCATCTTGATGTTCACGCTGCTGGCCGGGTTTTTTATGGTGCCGACCCGGGACCTGCCGGATCATGCCGTGGTGCTGCTGGACGACCAGAACCGCACTTATCTGTCTCCGGTTTGCGCCGGCAAGGACCAGGAACAGAAAAAATATCGGCCGGCCAGGGGGGCGGAGGCCCGGCGGTTAAAATATGAACCGGATAAAAAATGCGGCGGGGCATCGGGCTTCACCCAGGACGGCCGGTCTTATACCGGCAATCTCCTGGAGCGCATGGGGCTGCTGCCGCCGCTGCCCAGCCGCTGGAATGAGGACGGTTCCTGGAATTGGTAGGGGGTCCATGTGTTATGCCTCAAGTCGGTTTCATCTGCAGGTGAAAGGGAAAATGATATAACTGATCGCCGGAAGCGCCTTGGTGCCCAAACATAGCGCCGGTTTGTTGATGTATCGTTTCCGGGAGGGGGTGTTGGAGG
>DYJG01000788.1 GCA_020723225.1 Desulfobacca acetoxidans
TCCGCGGAGATGCGGCTCCTCTCCCGTTCCTGGACGCTCATGAGTTGGCTCGTCAAGGATCTCAGCTTCTCTCCCGATTCCATCAGGGCCTGCTCCGCCCGCTTCCGGTCTTCGATTTCTTCCCGCAGCTGCTCGTTGGTCCTGGTGAGTTCCCCGGTCCTGGCCGCCACCAATTTTTCCAGGTGCTCCCGGTAGCGCTGGATTTCTTCCTCCGCCTGCTTGCGCTTCGAGATGTCCATGAAGACGATGACCGCACCGGTAATCTGAGGGCCTTCGACAATGGGAGTGGCGACGTATTCCACCGGAATGCTGTTTCCGTCTTTATTCCAAAAGACATCGTCGGGCATCCGCTGGACGGTTCCATCCCGGAGAGAGAGAAAAACCGGACAGTCTTCAAAGGCCAGGGGCGTGCCGTCGGCATGGGCGTAATGAAGCAAATCATGGAAGCTGCGGCCGGTCAGCTCTTCGGGTTCATACCCGCTCATGGCGGTGGCGGTGGGATTGATAAAGGTTATTTTGCCTTCCCTGTCTATGCCTGAGATCCCTTCCCCCGCGCTTTTTAAAATCAGCTCATTTTGATGCTGGAAATGCCGGACCTGCTCTTCGGATTTTTCGATCCGCCGGATCATGCTTTGGGCGAGGCCGCCGATTATCAGAATTAAAGTCCCCGCCATAATACGAGTGTAATACTCGTAGTAATCGGAGGTAGAGATCATGCCCATCATGGTTCCTTTATGGAAAAGATAGGCGTCCACGGCGGATTCAATGAACCAGTAAGCCACTGCGAAAATGAGGGCAATGATGAGGATCATGGAACCATCGGGAATACGGAACTTTCGTATTAAACCTTGGCCGTGCGCATGGCGGCGATGATGTTCAAGGCCAAAGAGAGCGCGGCCCGGCCGTCCTCCCCGCGCACCTTGGGCTCTTCCCTTTTTTGCACGACAGCCACAAAGTTGGAGATTTCCTTGAACAAGACGTCTTCCTGGGGGAATCTCCTGGTTTCCAAAGCCACCCCGGGGATCGGCCCCAGGGCGCCTTCCTTCCTGGAGGCCACGGTCAG
>DYJG01000789.1 GCA_020723225.1 Desulfobacca acetoxidans
TGGTGGTAGGCGTAACTGATCTCTTCCCACACCTTGATCTTCGAGGCCTTGTTCTTGGAGAGCATGAGGGCGCCTTCTTCGTCCTCCCGGCTTTCCAGCAAGGCTTCCACCGTGTCCCCCACCTGGGCCGTAATTTCCCCTTCCGCGTTGGTGAATTCGTGGATGGGAATCTGGCCCTCGGATTTGTAGCCGATGTCCACCATGACAAAATCCTTGGTGATGGAGACGATGCGGCCCTTGACCACTTCCCCTTCCTGGACGCGGCGCAGGCTCTCCTCGTAGAGTTCGGACATGGTCTCCATTTCCGCCTCTTCAGGAGTGGACTCCGCCAGCGACTCGGAGGACGCGGTCGTAGTCATGGCCTCTTCAGTCGGAGCTTCTTCAGCTCCGGGCCGGACTTCTTCTTCCGGCTGGGTGTGGTTGATATCCAGTTCTGTCTTTTCCATACCGTCCATTGTAGTAAACCCCCATTAACCAGTTTTCATTTCGAGCCCGGCAGTCTCCGGAAAGACTTCCCTGATCCTGGCCAGGCATTGCCTTACCACTTCTTCCGGGTTGAGATTGGTAGTGTCTATCACCAGGGCATCGGCCGGCACCCGCATGGGGGCCGCGGCCCGGGTCGAATCCCGCCGGTCCCGTTCGGCCAGTTCCCTGGCCACTTTCTCCGGCGAGGCGTCTTCATTCTGCCAGTCCTGGCGCCGTCTTGCGGCCCGGGTTTCCAGGGAGGCGTCCAGGTAAAATTTTGCCTTGGCCTGAGGAAAGACCACGGTCCCCAGGTCCCGGCCTTCGGCCACCACCCCGCCGTTTGCGGCCAGATGCCGCAGCCTGGCGGTGACCCACTCCCGCACCGGGGGCAGCACCGCCACCCGGGAGGCCTCCCGGCTCACTTCGGGTCCCCGCAGTACCTGGGAAACCTCCTGGCCGTTCAGGATGAGGTGGAACCCCCGGGGGTCCGCGGCCACTTCCGGCTGCAGCCGTTCCAGAAAGGCGCCCAAGGCCCGGGCGTCGTTCAGGTCCAGGTTATTCTCGGCGGCCTGCCACCCCACCAACCGGTAGAGCGCG
>DYJG01000117.1 GCA_020723225.1 Desulfobacca acetoxidans
TGCGGCATCTCCTTCCCGGAAATGTACGACATGCAGATCCAGGTCATCTTCGAGGCCGTGGCCATCGCCCTCCGGGACAAGATCGACGCCCGGCCGGAGATCATGATCCCCAATGTCTGCACCCGCCAGGAACTGCTCTGGGTGCAGCCCCGGGTGGAGAAGCTCCATAAGGAAGTGGAAAAACGCTACAACGTGAAAATCAAATACAAGCTTGGCACCATGGTGGAAATCGCCCGGGCCTGCGTCCGGGCCGGCCAACTGGCGCGCACCGCGGAGTTCTTCTCCTTCGGCACCAACGACCTCACCCAGGGAACCTTTTCGTTCTCCCGGGAGGACGCAGAGAACAAGTTCCTGCCCATCTACAACACCGAGGGCATCCTCCGGCACAACCCCTTCGAGATCCTGGATGAATTGGGGGTGGGCTGGCTCATGCAGCACGCGGTCAACGAAGGCCGCAAGACCCGTCCGGATCTCAAGATCGGCATCTGCGGAGAACACGGCGGTCAACCCCAGGCCGTGGAGTTTTGCCATCGCATCGGCCTCAACTACGTCTCCTGCTCCCCCATGCGCATCCCCATCGCCCGCATGGCCGCAGCCCACGCCCACATCAAGGAAAAACGGGGGGAGGCCGTGAGGTCGAAGGCGCTGTAGGGTGCGTTTCACGCACCAGTAGGGTGCGCCACGCGCACCAAAAGGTAATTGAAATGGGGACAGGCACCATGTTTTTATCCGGTCAAGGGTAAAAATAAATGGTGTCTGTCACCGTTTTTTTTAACTATTCCGGCAAGTTAAATATAAGACATCTGCAAAAATGCATCAAATATCAGTTTGAGGAAGCGATGTGGCAGAAGTCTGCCAAAATACCAGATTCTTCACTCCGCTGCGCTCCGTTCAGAATGACAAATTAAAAGGATTTTCAATATATTACACAACCACCCTCATCCCATCCTCAGCCCTAATAATCTCCCCAAAAAATTCCGCGGCAGCCAAGGCCACGATGTCCACCTCATCGCACGGGGGATAAAAATGGCTCAGCACCAACCTGGGCACCCCGGCCCTGGCCGCCAGGCGGCCGGCTTCCAGCGGGGTGAGATGCCCCGGCACCTTGAAGGGATTGGCGCACTCCAGCACTAGCAGGTCCGCGCCCTTGGCCAGTTCCACCAGGGAGTCGCTTTCATCCGTATCCCCGGAATAGACCAGGGCCTTCCCCTCCGCCTCCACCCGAAAGGCCAGGCTGCCCTCCGTGTGATTCGTCGGCGCGCTCTTAATCACCACCTCCCCTAAAACCACTTCCTCGCCCCCCGCCGGGTCCAACTCCCAAAGCTGCATCAATCCTTGGGGCGGCTCCACCCACTGCCCGAAGGCTTTTTGCAGATGCCCGTAAAACTCCCGGAACCCCCGGGCCGCCAACAGGTGGAAGGGCTCGGTACGCGTATATCCCAAAGAATAACGGGTGGCAAAAAGAAAAGGGACCAGGTCCGCCACGTGGTCCGGGTGGAGGTGGGTCAGAGCCAGGACGTCGATGTCCGAAAAATCGAGATCATAACGCAACATGGCCCGCAACACCCCCGGCCCCAGGTCCAGAAAGATCAGCCGTCCCCCGGCCTTGACTCCATACCCCGGCGATCCCCGCCTTAAAGACGGCACCCCGGTGCCTGAGCCAACCACTGTCAGTTCCATACCGCCCCCTAAAAAAAAGGGGCCAGGGGCCAGGGATCAGGGGCCAGGAAAAACTTCCCCCATCTGACCCCTGATCCCTGACCCCTGACCTCTGATCCCTGCTACTGTCCGTCCACGTGGCCCATCTGCTTGACGTAGAACCAGTCCGCGGGGTCGGACAGGTAGTTGTGCATGTCCAGCAGCGTCAGGTAATGCGCCCTTTCCTCGTGGGCCACACTCATGAAGAAGCGCCGGGCCAGGGGGTTGACCACCTCTTTGGCCAGTTTGGTGTAGTAATCGATGGAGCATTCCTCCATCCTGATGCCGGTGCGCAGGGCCTGGAGGTCGTCTTTGCCCCCGGCCCCCTGGTTCTCCTTGGCCATGGCCATGACGCACACATAAGGTTCGTGTTTGGGGGGTTGAAAAGCGGCCATGGACTCGGTCCAGGCCGGGTCTTTCTCCAGACTATGGTAAATCTCGTTGAATTTCTGAATATGGTATATTTCCGATTCCGCCAGATAATTCATGATTTCCCGGACGCCTTCGCTCTTCACTTTCTTGGCGGCCTCCAGGTAGAACTGGCGTCCCTCCACTTCCATCTGCACCGCGTCTTTCAAGGCCTGCATCAGATATTCATGCACTTTGGTCATCTTCATTTCTCCTAAGCGGGATTGAACAATGGGAACCTATCCAGGACCCGACTTTATTACCTGAGATTATTGTTACCTCAAAATAAGGCTCTTCCCGGGCCTTGTCAATTTTTCTGATAGAGGAGTGCAGGCTAGAAAGCCTGCACCACCGTGCAGGCTGGAAAGCCTGCGCTACCATCCCGCCTGGCCCTCCCCGCCTTGTCAAGGGCCGGATTCCATGCTACAAAAAGGCATGACCCGCTTCCCCCCGGCCTTCCTCAAGTCCAGGCTCTCCCTGAACCCGCCGGCGTCCGGGCCCGCTCCCGGCTTGCAGCCGGCCGGGGTTTTGGCGCCCATGTTTTTTCTCAATGATGAGCCCCATCTCCTGTTTACCAAGCGCACCCTGACGGTGCGGGACCACCGGGGCCAGATATCGTTTCCCGGGGGAGTCAGGTCCCCCCAAGACCCCGACCTCCTGGCCACCGCGCTCCGGGAGACCCGGGAGGAAATCGGCCTGGAGCCGGAACAGGTGGAAGTCATCGGCCGCCTGAAATCTTTGGCCACGGTGACCGGCTACTGGATCAACGCCTTCGTGGGCCTCATTCCCTATCCGTATGAATTCCGCCTCAATGCACGGGAGGTTAAAAGGCTGATCCTCCTGCCCCTGGAAGGTTTTTGCCCGCCGAAGCGTTGGAGTTCGGGTGATTACACTTATAATGACAAGACCGTCCCGGTCTGCTACTGGAAGTACCGGGGCACCGTGATCTGGGGGGCCACCGCCCGCCTGCTGCTGGACCTGTTGCGGCGTCTGGGGGAGAACCCTTTTCCCGGAGAAGATGATGCCCCCTGTGTGGACTGATCTTACTCGGGCCGCGGCCATGGTCAAAGACGGCGACCTGGTGGCTTTGGGCGGGCATACCCGCCAGGCTCCCATGGCCTTGCTCCGGGAGCTGATCCGCCAGGGCCGCCGGGACTTGGGCGCGGCCACCGTGCCCACCGGCGGCCTGAACGTGGATCTGCTTATCGCCGCGGGCGCGGTCTCCCGGCTCCATTTCGCCCAGGTGTCCCTGGAGGAATACGGCCTGGCCCCCAACTTCCGCCGGGCGATGGAACAGGGCCGGCTCGCCTGCTTCGAGTACCCTTGAGGCGCGCTCCTCCGGGCTCTCCAGGCGGGGGGCATGGGCGCGGCGCTTCTGCCGGTGCGGGGGATTCTGGGGTCCGTCTATCTGGAGGTTAACGACCGTTTTAAGGTCATCCCCGACCCTTTCAGCGGTGAAGATTTGGTGGCAGTCAAGGCCTTACGCACGGATGTCACCATAATCCATGGCAGTCGGGGAGATGATGCCGGGAATATCCTGATTCCCCGGGTCTCCGATTGGGCCCTGGCCATCCTGGCGGCCGATAAAGTCATCGCCACCGTGGAGGAACGGGTTCCGGGGCCGCTCATGGACCAACCCGACTGGCGCCTCATTCCCGGGATACATCTCACCGCGTTGGTCCACCAACCCAAAGGCGCCTGGCCCACGGAATTCCCCGGCTACTACGGCCCCGACGAAGACCATATCGCCCTGTATCTAAAAAGCGCCAAAGACCCGGCCGCCTGGGACGGTTACTTGCAACTATACGTTTTTAAAAGAGATTAACCACAGAGGCACAGAGGACACAGAGATTCACAGAGGTAAATGAAAAAGGATGGTGGGCCAAAGGCCCACCATCCTTTTATTATTTCTCTGTGTAACTCTGTGCTCTCTGTGTCTCTGTGGTTAAGGTCTTTTATTTACTCCCGTTCACCCCGCCATTGATCAGCCGCACCACCGCCAGGTCCGGGAAATAATCGATGATATTCAGGCAGCCGTAATTCTGGTCCAGGCGGAAGAGGTTTTGCAGGTTGAGGCCCAAGGCTTCGCTTAAAATTACCCGGTTGATGCCCGCGTGGGCCACCAGCAGGAAGGCTTGCTCGTGATGCTCCTCGATCAAACCCTTAAGCGCCGGCAGGGCCCGGGCCTTGAGGTCCATCAGGCTCTCTCCCCCGGGGATGCGGAAATTGGGGAGGTCCTTAAACCGCGCCTGGAGGTCGTCCGGGTATTGCTCCATGATCTCCTGGAAACTTAAACCCTCCCAGACCCCGAAGTGGATCTCCCGGAACTCGGGGATAATCCGCGGCTCAATACTCCGGCCCCGGCAGATGATCTCCGCGCCCTGCGCGGCCCGGCTCAGGTCCGAGGCATAGATCCCGGCCAACTCCACATTTTGAAGCTGGGCCGCGGCCTGCTCCAGTTGCTTCACCCCCTGGGGGCTCAACTCGATATCGTTATTCCCGTGATAGAGATGGGTATGCCCGTCGGCCACCCGGCCGTGGCGCAGGAGTTAAAGGCGGGTGGGGGTTAAAGAACCCCGGGCGCGTAAGGCTTGGAGTCGCATGGTATATTGCACATTCCTTTAACTTGGAACTTGGAACCCGGAATTCGGAACTTCCCCGCCGGGAAGGCTCCCCAGTGAGTACGGAGAAACCGGCAGCGGCGGCGGCGCCTGATAATAATAATACGGGTCGTCATAAGGAGAAGGCTGATAAGGCTGATAACCGGAGTATCCCCCCGAAGCGCACCCGCCCAGGAAAAGAATCAGAAACAAGGCCGGCCAGATTTTCGTTTTCATTGTTCAGCCCCTTTTTGGCGCAGTCCTCTATGCCAAGGATAGATAAGATTTTACACGTTTTCCCAGAGAAAAACCAACCTCAAGAAGGAAAGTTCCCCCCATTAAGCACCGGGCTTGCCAGGAAAAGTCCCGGTGATTAGATATTAATGCAGCGGCGCGCGCTTTGCCAGTCCCTACCGTTTTCGCTTTCAAATGAAACGAACTTGCAGAGTAACAGATCGATAACCTTTATTCTTTAACGGAAAACGGAAAACCGAGGCTTTTGCAAAATGCCCAGTTGGCCTTAATTCTCTCTGCGCTTTCTCTGCGTCCTCTGCGTCTCTGCGGTGAAAACCCGGGGTTAATTACCGCAGAGACGCAGAGAACGCAGAGAAAAGATACGCAGAGGAAAGAGTTTTGCAAAAGGCTCGGAAAACCGAAAACGGAAAACGGTTCCAATGCAGGCGCCGCCATCTCGAAGAAGGTGGTTAAGAGGAGGCAAGTCATGGTCAAAGTGGGATTATTGGTGCGGCTGGAGGCAAAACCAGGAAAAGAGGGAGAAGTGGCAAGTTTTTTAAAAGGGGCGCTGGAGGCGGTTCAACAGGAGCCGGGGACCACCGCCTGGTTTGCGCTGCGCCTGGGAGAGTCCACCTTCGGCATCTTTGACGCGTCCCCGGACGAAGCCGGCCGCCAGGCCCACCTCAACGGCGAGGTGGCCAAGGCCCTGATGGCCAAGGCCGCCGAGTTTTTCGTCAAACCCCCGATGATCGAGAAAGCGGACGTCCTGGCCGCCAAGCTGCCATGAGAAATGTAGGGTGCGTCTTACGCACCTTCCTCTCTATTTCCGGTAACGTTCCAGCATGGCCGCGGCGATTTCGGAGCTGCCCGGCCAGTGGCCCCGCCTCTTTCCCCCATGCGTAACGTATTCCTCCAAGCGGTGTGGGTCAGGCTGCACCACCTTGCCGTCTTTCAAGAAGAGCAACCCGACTTTCTCCGTGGGCATGCGCATGACAAAGGCTTCGGCATCGTCCAGCGCCTGGCGCAGGCGGGTCATAATCAAAACGGGATCAACCGGCGGGTCGCTGGCAATCCGGCGGAAATCGGCTTCGGTGTAGCGGGCCAGGCGGCGAATTTCGTTAATGAGTCCTTCGGGCGTGAACCCCAGAGATTTGCCCACCGCCGCCCAGACAACCGCGCCCAAAGGCAAAACCTGCTCATGGATCATTACCAGGTCAACCACATCGCGCGGCTCCCTCCGGCCCGCGGCGGCCATGACCTTGTTCGTGGCCAAGTCCACCGGATGCAGTACGTAGCCAAATAGATCGTCACGTTGGGCCGGAAAAAAGCGGAAGTCGCTGTCCACCACCCATTCGAGTTTGGTGGCTTCGTCATCGCCGCGGACCAAAACAGAGTAATAGTTCGGCTCCCGGCGCAGCCATTCCAGGGCAAAACCGTGTTCCTGCAAGATGGCGCTGTCTTCGGCCGCGGCCTGGGCTACCCGTTCCTCCCGGTCGTGGAAGACATCGATGTCGCCGGAGTAGCGGGGGGCCTCAACGTTCAGGGGCGTACTGCCCGCGACATAGCTTTCCGGGTCCCGGTGCGCGGCCAAGAGGCGCAGGATTTTCCCTTGCAGCTTAGTCAACGGCACGGCAGGCCTTCTCGATCTGCTCGGCCAGGAGGCGGGCGTTCAGGTCGCCTTCCACCCGCAGACTGCGGGTAATGGCCAGGGCATCCTCGCAGCTCGGATTTTCCACCGGACGGCTGCTCCATAACGCGGACGCCCCATATTCCTTGAACGCGCGATGATAGAGGCTGACGAAGTCTTCGGGGGCTGTGGGTCCGGCTTTTATAATTCTATGATACCACAATTACAGGAAAAAACTGAAATAATGCATTAAGCCACTGCTTTCTCACAATCCCTCAATGCCGATCTATATCCACAAGTTTTTTTGAGCGGTGGCACAGGCTGGAAAGCCTGTGCCACCGCCCGTGGGCAATTACCGGGCTCCGGTCACGTTTTGGTTAATCTCCAGAAACGCCAAGACGATCTTGGTGAATGCGTCGGGGGCTTCACGCATCAAGGAGTGGGTGCCGCCTTTAAATTGCGCCAGCCAGGCCCCGGGAATCAGGGTGGCCAGGGTCTTCGAGCCTGCCGGGCCCACGACCTTATCATTGGTGCCCACTACCAGCAGCACTTGCTGGGTGATCAAGGGCAACTTATCCAGAGGAGTCCGCCACCGGGCCGTAGCCTCAAGCTGCCGCTGGACGATAGGATTATCAGCTTTTTTCCCCTTGGCCAGGGCCGTCACCTTACGGCCATCCGTGGTGGTGGCGTAGATCACGGCCTTTTGGAAGCGTTGGGGATAATCCAGCAGCAGCTTTTGGGTGACGGCGCTGCCCATGGAAAAACCGAGCACATTAGT
>DYJG01000118.1 GCA_020723225.1 Desulfobacca acetoxidans
GCAGCCCCGGAATTATCCGCTTCTGGGAGTGATTCTCTTCTTCTTGTGCCAGACCAGCGTCTATGGCTTGATGCTGGCCCTGGTTCTGGGGGTGATACTCTTTTGGACCGCATTCCTGGAGCGGGCCGCCCGGACCTGGGGGGCCCGCGCTGCGTTTGCCTTAGTTCTGCTGGGCGCCGGCCTCTCTTTGCTGCAACTGGTTCCCCCGCCGGATTCCGGTTTTGCCACAGGCTGGAAGTTCGGCCTGGATGCGCCCCACCTGGCCCGGACCCTGGCCGCCGTCTGGAAAAGCTATGTGCCCTTGCCCGCTTTAGATTACCATTTTTGGAACACCAACCTGATCCCCGACCCCCGCTGGCAGGCCCTGCTGTCCGTGGTTTTTCTGGCTTTCGGGTTGTTGCTCTTCGGACGGCAGCCGCTGCCTTTATTCCTCTATGGTGTGGGCACCCTGGGAATTCTGGCCTTCACCTATATCAAATATCCCGGGTCCATCCGGCACCACGGGCACCTCTACCTGCTCTTCATCGCCGGCCTGTGGCTGGCGTCGGTTTTTCCGGAGGAAAAGAATCGTTTTCTCTCCATCCGACCCCTGGCGAATTTCTGCCGGGGGCACCGCGATCAGGTGGTGACCATCCTGTTGGCCGTTCACCTGGCGGCCGGGATAACTGCCGCGTCCTTGGATTTATTCTATCCGTTCTCCGCCAGCCTGGATGCCACCCGGTTTATTAAGGAAAACCGGCTGGACCGGTTGGTAATGGTGGGACACACGGATGACGCCGCCCTGTCCATGGCCGGCTGCCTGGATTGCCCCATTTATTACCCCGCCAGCGGCAGGAGGGGGTCATTTCTCGTGTTCAACCAGGAGAGGAATAAGGAGTTGGGACCCGGGGAATTGGTGGTCCAGGCCAGGGAGTTGGCCCGGGAACAGCAACGGGATGCCCTGCTCCTGTTGAACCGTGAGCTGCCCCCGGGGGAATTTCCAGCGATTCTATTGGCGGAGTTCACCCACAGCCTGGTGGCCGATGAGAATTTTTATCTATATCTGGTGTCTGCGTTTGGCCCGATGGCCAGAGAATGAGCGGATCGGTTACCGGAATTTTTGGCGTAAAGCTATACTGAGCGACTTACTTAAACGCGCTTAACATCATCTCTGCGGCCTCTGCGCCTCTGCGAGAAACCTTTTTTCTCGCAGAGACGCAGAGAGCGCAGAGATGAATAATGCGCAATTATTTGTGTCGCCATCTATAAAAAGCCAACAACGAAAAACGGCACTAGACCCGGTGGTGCAGATCCAGGCGCACCGGCTGCTCGCCGCACACCTCTTTGGCGATCTCCTGCAAGAGATGTACTTCCTTGGGGTTATGAATGATGCCGGTGACCACGATGCTCCCCTCTTGCAGGCTTACCTCCAGGGTGGGGATCAATAGCCGGGGTTCGGTGGCCACCCGGGCCTTGAGGCGGTGGGCCAGAGCTTTGCGCGCCAACTCCGCCCTGGCTTCCGGGGTCGCCAGGCGGTCTTTTTCTCCCAGGCCCTCCACCAGGATGTCCTCCACCTGGTTATAGGTGAGACTGCCGGTGTTCAAGGTCATATCGTAGAAGCGGTCCTCATGCCATTCGGAGCCGTAAATGGCCTTGATAAAGCAGGCACGTTCGCCGTCCACCTGGTTGATGAGGCGCTCCGCGGCCACCCGACTTAAGCGCTCCCGTTCCATGATGCGCTCGAGGCGCACCTCCAGGGGGGCCACCAGCCGGGCCCGGAGGCAAAAGGGCACACCCTCCAGCAAAAAAGACCCCCCCCGGCCGATGATGACCGCCCGGTCATCCGCGGCATAAGTAAGGATCAGCGCCTCCACCTCGGCCATATACCCCCGGTATTGCCAGTCGTAGCGCTCCCACACCGTGGGGCAAACCTCATCCAGTTCCCGGGCCGCCCTGGCCCAGCGGGGGCCGATATTTTCCAGGTCTTGAAAGAGCCGCTTTTTATCAACGAACCGGTAATCCAGGCGGGCCGCCACCCTTTGCCCGATCTCGTGGCCGCCGCTGCCGAACTCCCGGGAAATGGTCAGAATAGCCATGTGCGCACCTCGTTTGATTCAATCGGCAAAAATTAACCGCTCGGGGACTGTTCCGTTTCCTCGTCCTTGCGAAAAACGAATCTGATCCACAATTTTCCCACCACGATGACACCGGCAGCAAAGACCGCCTCCATGGCGTAGTTGAACCAGGCCGGCATCTGCAGCAGCCGCGCCACCCACGGATCGGTGAAGATCATTTCCCCGGCCACCCGGCCCAAGACCGCGGCGCCTATATAAATGATGATGGGATAACGGTCCATGAGCATGGACAGCAGGTTGCTGGTGAAGACCACGAAGGGGATGGACAGGGCCAGGCCGAAGATCAGTAGAAAGAAGTTGCCGTGGGAGGCTCCGGCCACGGCCAGGACGTTGTCGGTGCTCATGGTGATATCGGCGATGACGATAAGCTGCATGGCCTGCCACAGGGACTTGGCCTCCTTGTCCTGCTGTTCGGGCGCGCCCTCCAGGAAGAGCTTGACCGCGATCCAGGCGATGAGCACTCCGCCCGCCAGTTTGATAAAGGATACTTCCAATAACTGGGCCACGAAAAAGGTGAGCACCACCCGCAAGAGGACCGCGGCGCCCGAGCCGAGGAAGATGCCCCAGCGCCTTTGACTCCGCGGCAGGGAGCGCACGGCCATGGCGATGACCACCGCGTTATCCCCTGCCAGGATCAGGTCGATGATGACGATGTTAACAATGCCCAGGAAAAAGGCCCAATCCAGTTTATCCAGTCCCCAAGCTGCCAGGTCCATTGATTTCACTCCGTGATGGCGATCTCGCGCCCGCGCGGGGGCGAGGGCCGCGCCCTTTCCCGGAAAAAACCGGGAAAGAGGCTCAATTTCAAAGGTAATTAGTTGAGTATAAGCACTATCATCAGGGCTGTCAAAAAAACTCGGTACGGGGGCCCGGGAAAAATACTTGGTTGCAGTGGGAAAGATTTCGGGTTAATGTAAAAAAATGTAAATTTACAAATTTTTCGCTGGTTTTGCCCCTTGACAGGAGAAGCCAAGAGGAGTATATTAGTTTCAATGATTCGCAACAATAAACAAAATGTGACGGGGAAGCCCGCCGCCATTTCCCAGGAAGAGGCCATGCTTTGGGAAATGCAGGCCGATATGTGCCAGACCCTGGCTAACCCCAAGCGGCTGCAGATTCTCAATCTCCTGAAAGACGGGGAGCTTTCCGTGGGCGCCATGGTGCAGGCCCTGGGCGTGGCCAAGGCCAATCTGTCCCAGCATCTGGGAGTCATGCGGCAAAAAGGCATCCTCCTGTCCCGGCGGGAAGGCACCACCATTTTTTACCGCCTGGGCACGCCGCATATTGCCGAAGCCTGCAAGATCATGCGCCTGGTGCTGTTGGAAGCCCTGACCGCCAGGGGAGAACTCTCCCGGAGCTTGCTGTTGACGGAGAAGATGGACGCGGAAGGTAAATAGGCGGCAACGCCGGGACACAATTTTTTTTTTAGGCTTATAAGTTGCAATGTTTCTAAATAATATATTGGTGGAGGATTATCGATAATGGCCGTAAGCGACCCGACTCATCCAGTCATTGAGTGCGAATGCCGGCACGAGCCCCAGGTTTGCGCCGGGAACCGCAAGGAGAGGCGGATCCGGGCGGCCCGGGTCCAAAGGACCCGGCGCCTCAAGCAGTTGATCCTGGGGACGGCCTTCCTGGTCCTGTTGGGAGCAGGCTGGCTCTATCCCCTCATCGGTTACTTCATCCCCGTGTGCATGCTGCTGGGCATCGGCCTGGCCGCGTTTAAAGGCCGCAACTGGTGCGACTGGCTCTGTCCCCGGGGCTCTTTCGAGGACAGCATGTTGGCCCGGATCAGCCCGCAGCGCCGGATTCCGAGGGTCTTTCGCGGCACGCCTTTGCGGGTGGGGATGATGGGATTATTGATGACCGTGCTCACCGTGCAGATCGTCAGACTGTGGCCGGACGCCTGGGCCATCGGCGGCTTTTTCGTAATGCTGCTCTCCATCACCACCGGGGTGGGCGTGGTTTTGGGCCTCATTTTTCAGCAGCGGACCTGGTGTTATCTCTGCCCCATCGGCACCATGTCCAATTGGGTGGGGAAAAACCGGCGGCCCCTGCTCATGGCTGTTGAAAAGTGCACGGAGTGCAACCTCTGCGCCAGGGCCTGCCCCATGCAACTGGCGCCCGTGGCCATCAAAGGCCAAGGGGGCATGCCTAACCGGGGCGATTGTCTCAAATGCAGCCTCTGTGTGGGGAACTGCCCCACCGGGGCGCTCACTTTCCTGGAGCGGCAACAGCAACAGGCCGCCTGATCCGCTGCCGTGAGGCGCCGCCGCCCGACTCCCCGCCAACGGCGGCGCCTTTTCGGTGAAACTCCGGACGTCCCCCATCTAACCAAATCTAGAAATTATTCATTTTTTTTTTACCTCGGCAAACAAACTTTTTATAGGCCATTTTTCTAGATATATTATGGTCCATACATAATTTTTTGTAGGGAAAGTTTAGAATATATGATATTATCAAACTATCTAAAATCCCGAGTTTTGGTGGGCCGGCCGGAGAGACCCGGTTTGTCATGGAAAGGCACTTGGCAAGAAGGATCTGTTCCACCTAAAACCAAGGAGGCTCTATGGCAGCGAATCACAAAATGACCGGGAGATGGATCCTTAAACGCACGACCCTGGCCCGCCTGGGAGGCTTCATGCTTGGCCTGACCCTGGCGGTGGCGGGCCAAGCATGGGCGGCCTATGATCATTTCGCCAACGGCGTGACCAGGTACGAAGGCAGCAAGACCTGCAACCAGTGCCATCTGGATAAGGCCAAGGAAGTTTATGCCTCGGAGCATTACCAATGGAAGGGCAAGCTCGGGGCCATCAACGATTTCTGTACTTACCCCGACAGCAACTGGCTCTTCAACTTCCCCCCGGGCAGCCAGGGGGCCGCGGGTTGCGTCACCTGCCACGTGAGCATGGGTGATACGAAACCGCCTTTCCCAGCGACGCCGACCACTGCGGCCCTGGACAAGATCGACTGCCTCATGTGCCATTCGGACACTTACAATCACGTGGGCCAGATGGTGAACGGCCAGCCCGTGGTGGTGCCGGATGCGGCTTCCGCGGCGGCCATGCCCGCCATTCTGGCCGGCATCGGCAAGCCCTCCAAAGCGGCCTGTCTGAAGTGCCATGCCAAGGCCGGGGGCGGGAACGGCATCAAACAGGGTGACTTGGACCTGTCCATGGCCGACCCGCACTTCACCGTGGACGTGCACATGTCCTCCGCGGGGGCCAATCTCTCCTGCGTCTCCTGCCACCGAACCCAGGCCCACCGCATCGCCGGCAAGGGCAATGACCTGCGGGTATTGGACACCACCACCCGGGTGGTATCCTGCACCAATTGCCACACCACCAGCCCGCATCGCGACGGCGAGTTGAACGAGCATCGGGAGCGGGCCGACTGCACGGCCTGCCACATTCCCAACTATGCCAAGGGGATGGTCACCGAGACCAGAAGGGATAATGAGTTCCCCGAACTGATAGCCGGCAAATATGAAGGCTCGCGGACTCTGGGCGCCAACCTGGTGCCCCAGTTGCTGCGGTATAACGGCACTTCCTACTTCTACAGGTATAACACCGCGATGTCGGTTAAGGCTCCGGACGGCAACTTCCTGATGGCCGGTCCCTCTTCCGTTGTCCCCGGCCGCTCGACATCCGGCAGGTATTATCCCTTTAAGGTGCACACGGCCCACATGGCTGTGGACAGCCGGAACCGGGTCATCCCCATCGACGCCCAGAAATTCTGGAGCACCGGGGTCCTGGACGGCCCCATCAGCAAGTTCGTCAATGTGACCCGTTACCTGGGGCTGTACCACCAGGTGGCCCCCAAGGAACAGGCCCGCAACGCCTGCGTGCAGTGCCACCGCAACGGCATTCCTGATTAAACCGGAATCGGCCGGCGGCTGCCGCGATTAACGGCTGGCTTTATCAATGCGGGGTGGAAGCGGCTCTCTTCCACCCCGTTTCCTTTTGGAGCAAACTCGGTATTCGCCGGAAAAAGATTTACCACCAAGACACAAAGACACAGAGGGGCACAAAGAGTGGTCAGGGATCAGGGGCCAGTGGTCAGTAAACAACTGGGCAATCAACCCTTGACCACTAATTCTTCTTTGTGATTCTCCGGGTCTTTGTGTCGTGGTGGCAAAATCTTCTACCGAACCCCAGACTATCCCTCTGACTTACCCCCCCGGCGCTCCCCCACCAGGCGCAGCAGCGCAGGCAGGATGCTCAAGGCCGCCAGCAGGACGCAGAGGCTGCCTACGGTGGACAGCATGCCCAGGCTAAAAGTCCCCCGGTGTCCGGAGATCATCAGGCTGCCGAATCCCAAAGCGGTGGTCAACGCCGCCAGCAGGATCCCCTTGGCGGTGCTGGCCGGCAAGGTTATTTCCCGGGCCGACTCCTCCAATTGCCACCGGGCCAGGATGATGATGCCGTATTCCACTCCTTCTCCGAGAATCAAGGGGAGAAACAGCACGTTGGCCTGATTGAAGGGCACATCCAGAAGCCACATCATGCTCACGGTCAAGGCGGTTCCCACCATCAGGGGGATCAGGGCCAGGAGCATCAATTTCAGGCTGCGCATCAGGAAGAAGATCAAAACGGCGATGCCCAGCAAAGCCATAGCCGCGGCCCAGAGGCAGGCGTTGCGAAAATCCCGGGTGAAGGCATGGAGCAGGACGGGGTCCCCCACCACCTGGGGGTCGACGCGGCGCAAATCATCTACGAAACGCCCTAACGGCTGGGGATTCCAAATGTCCTGGGAAGGAAAGATCCGGATCAGATAAGTCCCCTGGTTGCTGATGAACCGGTCCCTGACATCCCAGGGCAAGTCCTGAATGACCGGAGGCTGGCCGGCCCATTTCAGGTTCTCTTGCAGCAGTTCCCAATTATCCCGCAGGTCCGCCAAAAACTTCTTCTCGAACCGGGCCAACCGCGGTTTAACTTCGGCATTACCCGGAGTGTTAAAGAGAGAAATCAGGCGCAACAGAAGACGGTTTACCTCGTTCAACTGTTCCTGGGTGGGCCGGTCCTCCGGGGTCCAGTCGGTTTCTGCGGCCGTGGACAGCTTGAAATGGATGCGCCCCAGAATGGGGGCCAACTCCGCGGGATTCGAAGGGGAGCGTGGGGCCGGGGGAAAACTCACCCCCTGGATCACGGACTCCAATTCCTTGATCAGGCGCTGTTTGGCCGCCACCTGGGTAGGCAGAAAGGAGAG
>DYJG01000790.1 GCA_020723225.1 Desulfobacca acetoxidans
CAGGAAAAGGACCCATGGATCCCGGACCACAAGCCCTTTAAATTCCTGAAACATCCCCTGGTCTCCACTATCATGGCCCTGGAGACCTTTCTGGAGGCCGCCCGCCTCGTCTTCCCCTACCTGCGGGTGCAAGGAATCAGGGACGCACAGTTTACCGAGGTCATCGAGGTGCCGCCGGAGGTGGCCATCATGTCCTACATCACCTGCCGGCGCCGCGGGCAGGAAGACGGCCGGGTGTTGTGCGACCTCACCATGGAGACCCCGCTGGTGTCGCCCACGGGCCGGGTGCTGGAGCGTAAAGCCCTCAATTACCGGGCCCAGGTGATTCTGGGGGCGGGAGTCTCCCCATCCTGGCTCGATCTTCGGGGTTTTCCCGTGAACCTGGAGGACCTGGACTCCAGGTCCGCGGAAATCGAGGAAATCTTTGCCTGGTACGCCAAACACACCGATATGCAGGGCAGATACCGGGTGGTGGGCCATCTGGACGGCTCCGGGCCCGGAGTGGTGCGGGGCTCCGGCACGTTCAAGGTCACCCGGGATTTTACCCACGTGCAGACCTCCACTTTCCAATATTCGCCCTACATCCTGGAAAGCCTGATGCAGATGACCAGTTTTTTCCTGAAGATGCGGAACGAAGAGGATGAGCGCACGGTAATCCCGGTGGGCATCGGGGAGTTGCTCGTGGGCCGTCAATGCCGGGAACAGGAAGTAATTATTATGGAGGCGCGGCTGCGGACCGAAGACGACAAAGGCATGACCTGGGATGCCCAGGCCCTGGACGCGGACGGCAAGGTCCTGATGCAGGTAAAGGATCTTAGGATGCGCTGGTTTTCGGAATAATGGGGTTGATGAGAAAAGATAGACCTCACGCAAAGACGCAAAGGCGCAAAGAAAGGCGCAAGAATATGGATTTGGCGCATCAAGGTGTGAATGGGGTCTGATAACTTGGAATCTGGCACTTTATCCCGATTCGCGAGCAAGCGGCAATTTTTTGTAGGGGCGAACCTTGTGTTCGCCCCGGGCGTTCAGGGCGAACACAAGGTTCGCCCCTACGATT
>DYJG01000791.1 GCA_020723225.1 Desulfobacca acetoxidans
TGCGTAATGGAGGCGACCCATCCATGGGGTCTTTGTGGTAATTCATAATTCTCTATTAGGGGGAAAGGGGGAAAAGGTTAAAAGGGGAAAAGGGAAAATGGGATTACACAAGCTTGTCTTTCTTTCCCCTTTTCCCCTCTTCCCCTTTTTCCCTATTCTTAACCCCAAAGTCTCTTCCTCAAGAAAACTCGCGCAGACTCACTTCGCCAACGTCGCCAACTTCTTCAAATCCATCTGTCCGGCTGCGGCCTTCAAGGGTTCGATATTATCGAGGCCTTCGCCTTCCAGCTTGACCCAGAAGCGGTCGGCCACGCTGATATTCAACTCGCCATGTTTGTCTTTGGGCCGAAAAGTTTCCAGGGCCTTGAAACCACCGATGGTGATGGTGCGGATCGACTCTTCGCTGCTTTCCATCTCCATCTTCCCCAGCATTCCCAGCCAGGGCATGGCCTGGCCCTTGAAATCCAGGATGATGACTTCCAGGGTCTTGTCGCCCGCATGAAAAGAGGCCTTGGCCTCGCTCATGCTGAAACCCTCATGTTTCACGGTGGTGCCGCCGGGCTTTTCCGACATTTCCCAGCCCGGTAATTTGAGGTCCACGAAGGGGAGCAATTCCTTGAAATGCACCGGTTCCCCGACGGCCGCCGCCGAAGAGGCCAGAGTTCCAAACATCAGGAAAGCCATTGCCAACGCGAACAGACTGCAAGTGAATATTCGCTGCATCATTTTCCTCCAAAAAAATATTGAGAATCATTGGGAAGGGTGAAGCAAAAGAGCGTTCAGCTTTCCCTGGACCACTTGAGCCACAAGGCGGTGGCAATGCCCCAGATAAAGCCGAAAAACAGAATCAGCCCCGGGGTGCTATATCCCAGGCGCAGGCCCAGGAGGCCCCGGTCCATCTGCGGCATCATGACCAACAGGGAGACAAGGGTCTGAGGCAGGCTGTAAATGATCCCCAGGCTGATATAGGACCACCCCTTAAGCGGCAGCAGAAAGAGAAAAGCCCAGAGGCCGCCCCAAACCATATGTTGATAGACCCAGAAGGAAGTCAGGGG
>DYJG01000119.1 GCA_020723225.1 Desulfobacca acetoxidans
AGGGGCCAGGGGTCAGGGACAAGGGGCCAGGGGGCAGGGATCAGAAAAGAAAGATAAAAGATCAGGGCAGGTGGGGAAGGAATAAGGTTCACTGTTTTTTCCTGATTGAATTGATTAACCCGTTTAAAACTCTACCCAATTCAGCGGAAAGGTTCAATATCTGATTCAACTCTATTTCTCCAAGATAATCAAGGTCCCGGGAAATCAATATCTGCGTCTCGACCTCTGCCACCGAAGCCCGGGCATTGCCCAGAAAATATTGATATTCTTTCCGGGACAGCTTCTGATGCCCTTCGGCGATGTTGCTGGGGATGGAAACCGCCGCTCGTCTGATCTGACTGACCAAGCCAAAAATTTCATCCTTTGGGAAATTTCTGCTTACCCTATAAACCTCCCGTACCAATTCCATCCCCCTTTGGCACGCCACCAAATCCCGATATGACCGAACTTCTTTTGTCATAATGTCCCTTTTATCTGCCCCCTGACCCCTGACCCCTGCCCCTGCCCCCTGCTTTCCTGGCCCCTTGATTTTTTAGTAAATATTGCTATATTCTAACAAAAATCAAAGAGGCTCGCCATGTTCGGCTACAATCTGGGAACCATCATCATCATCCTGGTCATCGTTTTGCTGCTCTTCGGCCCCCGGCGGCTGCCGGAGTTGGGGGACAGCATCGGCAAGGCCATCCGCAGCTTTAAGAAGGCCCACGACGACCCTGAGAACCTGCCTAAGGAAGAAGCCAAGGCCGCGCCCACGGCTACCGCGGCCGCCCAGGCCAAGACCTGCCCCAAGTGCAGTAAAGAAATCGCCCAGGATACCGCCTTCTGTCCCCATTGCGGCCAGAGCTTAAAAGCCTGATGGCTGCGGGTGGCGCGTGATCGGCATTTCCTTTGAACAACTGATTCTCCTCCTGGTCCTGGCCCTGATCCTCTTCGGGCCGGAGAAATTGCCGGAGATAGCAGAAAAAATCGCCCGCTGGATGGGCAAGCTGCGCCAGGCCAGCACCGATTTTACCCAGCAGTACCAAAAAGCGCTGAATCCTCCGCTGACTGCGCTGACGCCCCCGCCCCTCCCCGAGTTATTCACCTGTCCCCATTGCTCCCGCTCCATGGAGCAGAGATTCACCTTTTGTCCCCATTGCGGGCAGCGCCACGAAGAAGAGATGCCGTTGGAGGAGCATGAAGAGCCGGCCTGGTATGTCTGCCCCCAGTGCGACCGGGATCTGGATCCCGACCATCTCTTCTGCCCCGCCTGCGGCCACCAGCGGGTCGCGGGGTTGAGCCACTACCGGTCCCGGGAAGCGGTCCCGCTCCCCAAGCTGGTCACTTGCCCCCAGTGCTCCCGGAAGCTGGATGCCGATCTGCTCTTCTGCCCCGGCTGCGGCTCCACTCTGGAGAAAAAGGCGGAAGCCCACCGGTCTGCGGAGCAACCTCCGAAGAGCAGCCCCACGGAGGGAGGGCCGGCGAACTGAGCGCCTTGCCTTCCTCTATTTCGCCCGCAGAAGCCGGGGCCAACCTGCTGCCCCGTGTTTAACGCCGCTCCCCTGACCCGTACCGACCTGGCCGTAGTCAAGGTGGTCATCTACGATTGCGACGGGGTACTGATAGATTCCCGCCGGGCCAATGAGGCGTTTTACAACCACCTCCTGGAAAAATTCGGGCTGGGCCCCATCACCCCCCGGCAACTGGACTTTGTCCAGTCCAGCACCGCCCGGGAAGCCGTGGATTTTCTTTTTCAAGGCACTCCCTGGGTGGCGGCGGCCCAGGACTACCAGTTGAACATCGACAACCGGCCCTTTTTGTCTTTATTACGCTTGGAGCCGCATATTCGGGAGGTTTTGGCCGCCTTGCGACCTAAATACCATACCGCCATCGCCACCAACCGGGGCAAAAGCCTGCCTCTGGTGCTGCAGGAACTGGGGCTGGACGATCTCTTCGATCTGACGGTGAGCAGCTATGACGTGGCCAAGCCGAAACCCCACCCGGAATGCCTGCTGAAAGTCATGAAGCATTTCCGGGTGGAGCCGAAGGAAGCCGTGTACATCGGGGACGCGCCGGTGGACCTGCTGGTCTCCCGGCACGCAGGGGTTAATTTTGTCGCCTACAAAAACCCGGGGCTGGAGGCCCACTACCATCTCCAGGATCACCGGGACCTGCTGGAGATCTTACCGGGTTTTGCTTAAGAGCCGGGTCTAGAGGGGAACTATTTTCCTCTTGCCTGCCAAATCTTCCCCAGGGGGCTGACTTGGGTTCCCTTATACCCAATTCAGATTCACATGCAACAAAACAGCATAATAAAACGGCGTCCATCTGCGTTTATCGGCGGTTTATATTAACCGCCGATGCACGCCGATAAACGCCGCTCATCTTAAAGATTGTTGCTCGAGAAAGCGAACTTGGTATTACTGGGCCCGGTCTTCCGAACGGATCATGGTTATCAGGGAAAGAACCACCATTCCTGCGACTCCGCCAATCAAGAGCCCGGCATAAAAAGCGATCATGGCCATGACTGTTCCTCCCAAAAGCAAATTTGCCTAAGAAAATCGGGTTTCCGGTTTAACTGCCCCGGCCTGATGGAAAAAGCGGGGATCGTTCCCTTTAACGAAATTATGGATCGTAAAATCCAAAAGACAATAGGCAGAAGTACCCATTTTTCTTTAATAAAAGATGTAATCCAAAAAATCCTTGCCGCTTCGAAGATGCTGACATAATCTACTGCAATCTTTATTCCAAAAGGAATCAAAATGCCCCCCGAAAAACCTTTGACCGGAGAACCCGCGCTCATTAATGCCCTGAGCCGTATCTTCGGGCCGCCCCCGGCGGCAGTGGCCGTAGGCATCGGCGACGATTGCGCGGCCCTGGCCGTGGCCGGCCCGGACTACCTCCTGTGGACCGTGGACACCCTGCTGGAGGGGGTGCATTTTGATCTCGCTTATTTTTCTTTATCCCAGTTGGGTTATAAGGCCTTGGCGGTGAACTTAAGCGATATCGCGGCCATGGGCGGTGAGCCCCTTTATGCCTTGCTCTCCCTGGGATGGCCCCAAGGCCGGGACCCCGCGGGCGCCCTGGCCCTGGGGGAAGGGCTGGCCCGGACTGCCGGGGAATTCGGGGTGGCCGTAATCGGCGGCGATACCGTGGCTTCGCCTAAAGGCGTCATGGTCACTATCTCCCTGTTGGGGCGGGTCCCTAAAGGGGAAATGCTCCAGCGCCGGGGGGCAAAAGTGGGAGACCGCATCTACGTCACCGGCCCTTTGGGGGAGGCGGCCGCGGGCCTGGAGATGCTGAAACGGGGGGCGGCTCTGGAGCCTGGTCTGCAAGAGTCCCTGGCCCAAGCCCACCTGGCGCCCCAGCCCCAACTCCGGGCGGGCCGGATTCTCGCCGGAGAAAGACTGGCATCCGCGCTCATTGATCTTTCCGACGGCGTGGCCACGGACCTGGGCCATGTCTGCCGGGCCAGCGGTGTGGGGGGCCGCATCCCGGCAGAGACCGCGCCGGTTTCTCTCCGGGTCCTGGCTGCCGCCCCTCTGATGAGCCTGGATCCCCTGGATCTGGCCCTGAAGGGTGGGGAAGATTACCAACTGCTCTTTACCTCCCCCCCTGAGAAGGCCGCGGCCCTTTTCCAGGCCTTTGAGCAAGCCGGTTTGCCGCGGCCTCTGCCTTTGGGGGAAATTATCCCCGGCGCCGGGGTTTGGCTTGCCACCCCGGAAGGGGAGAAAGAGATCAGCGGAGAAGGGTTCGACCATTTCCGCCTTGACCTTTGAAGTAATTGAATCTACGATAACTAAAGCCGGGGGCGGGTGAAGCGCTTCCCGGCAAACCCCGCTCTGAGGGGGCGGGGCTATCAATCCTGAACCATACTTTTCCATGAACCCGAAAAAGAAAAAATCTGCCATGAAAGTCTGCCGCACCTGCCGCTTCTGGTCTGATAAGCACAAGGGCACCTGCACCCGCATCGATCGGGGCGCAGGACAATTCTGGGTCTGCGATGAATGGCTGGAGGTCTCGGACGACCCCGGTTACCCCGCTGAGAAAGATGTTCAAGAAGGCCGGTCAGGCTAAGCAACCATGCCTTATTCCCGTTTCTTTCACCGAAAACCGAAAACCGGAAACCGTCCTTTGGAGGGTGCAGATGCAGGAGGTAGCCTTTGCCGCCCTGGTGCACGGGGTTTATGTGGTCACCACCCGGTCGGGGGAAAAAGTCAACGGCATGACAGCGGCCTGGGTCTCCCAGGTGTCTTTGCACCCCCTGCTGGTCATGGTTTCCATCGCCCCGCCTCGTTATACCCACGACCTCGTCAAAGAAAGCGGTATTTTCGCTGTCAATGTTTTGACATCGGAGCAGGTGGAATTGGGGAAACGGTTCGGATACAAAAGCGGCCGCAAAGTGGACAAATTCGCGGGGCTGGAATGGATCGCGGCAGCCACCGGAGCCCCGATCCTGCCCCAGGCTTACGCCTATCTGGATCTGAAACTCGTGTCCACTCTTGCCGCGGGGGATCACACCCTGTTCGTGGGGGAAGTGGTGGAGGCCAAAATCCTCCACCCCGAGACCCGGCCCCTGGTCTTCCAGAAAGCGGATTTTTTCTGAAAAAAAATTGACAGAAAGCTGATTTTAGTTTATTGGTGGTCTAGCCGTTATTTAATCATAGAAATTATTTTGTCTAGGTATAATAACAATGGTTGACTTTGGGGATGTGGGGATCATCTGCTTAAAGAGCAACATCACGGGGGCCTGCCGCCAATGCCTGTGGCGGGAGTGGGATTCGGGGAAGGAGCATTGCCGCAATTGTTGTAGTCCCATCTGCCCCCAGTATCGGGAGCGGCTTTTCACCTCCACTTATCCGGCGCAGGTGCGCGCCGGGTCTCTTCCGGGTCCGACGCTGCTGACCTGAGGCGGCGGCTTAAGCCGTCCGCCTGCCGCAGCGGTATCGGGCTGCGGTATCTCCTGACGCAGCCCATCACTATCTCCCGGCTTTCCGCCAAGGTAATCAGGTGGCCGGGGGAGAGATAGAAGGGCTTTTTCCCTGTTTGCGTCCGCAGGATCAGCCCCACCACTTTGCCTTGCCAAATCAGGGGGATAGCTGCCCCCGCGTCCCTTCCCGGCTCCTCGCCGTTACCCAGCAGCCGGCTTTTGGCCACGCCGATGGTGGGGACCTCCAGGACCAGACCCAGATGTGTAGCCAGACCCAGCCCCCGGGGATGGGCGATGCCCTGGCCGTCCACCAGGAGCACGTCCGGACGCTGCTTAAGTTTTTCAAAGGCCGCGGCCAGGATGGGCACCTCCCGGAAACTTAAGAGCCCCGTGCGGTAAGGGAAAGGGCAAACCCCGGCCGCGCCCGCCTCCTCCACCAATTCCAATTCCGGATAAGAATAAACCGCAATGGCCCCGAAGATGCGCCGATCCGCCCGGGCGGCAATGGCGTCCGCGCCGGCCACGAAGCGGGGCGGGCGGGAGAGGGGGATGAGGCGGACCTGGCCGCGCAGGCTTTCCTGGAGGGCTACCGCTTCTTGATAAGTCTGGGGCCAATCTTGGGAAAGCATGACTGGGCGTAGGGGCGAACCTTGTGTTCGCCCATATGCCTACGGGGCGAACACAAGAACAATTGGTGCGTAAGACGCACCCTACAATCTCCTCACCAACTCCGCGCTGTAGATAAACGCCCCGTCCCGCTTCACCATCTCGCCGTCGGTCTTCTCCAGAATCCAGCCGCTGGCGCCTCTGCCGCCGAAGGGCAGGCGCATGGGGGTGAAGAGAAAATCCGGGTTGTCGTAGACCATGCCGAATTTTTCCATAAAGGCCTCTTTCGCGCCCTGGGGCGGCGTGCCGAAGAAGGCCACCAGAAAGGGGTAGCGGCTGGACAGGACCCGGGTCACGGCTTCGTGGTCGCTCTCCACCGGCACCAGGGCCAGAAACGGGCCGAATAATTCCACGTCCGGCGGCTCCGGGGTCTCCACCAGAAAGGGTCCCTGCCATTCCCCGTTGTGTTGGCAGGGGACCAGGAAGTTGGACTCCCCTATCGCGGCCAGGGCCCGCTCCAGCAAGGCCCGGGTGCGGGCCACCTTGATGGGGCCGATCCAGGTTAAGGAGTCTTTGGGGTCCCCCACCCTGATTTCGGCCATCTGTTCCAGGATCAGCTTCTTGGCTTCCCCAAAAATTTCCCGGTGGATGTAGGCCCGCTTCAGGGTGGTGCAATACTGCCCGCCGTTGATGAAGGCCCTTTTCACCACGAAGGGCACGGCCTTATCCAGGGGCGCGTCCCGGAACAGGATGGCCGGGGGCAGGCCGCTGGGGCCCGCGAAAAAGAGCTTGTCGAAGGCCTGGGCCTGCCGGGCGTAAACCTGGCCCACCTCTCCGCCCCCGGAGATGAAAAGCGCCCTAACCTCGGGGTCCCGGACGCTCTGCTCTCCGAAGCTGCGGTTGTCCAGGCCCACCACCGCCTCAAACTCCGGAAAAGGGGCCACCACCTCAGCCATAACCCGGGCCGTCTGGGGGGTGACGGAGGAAAAACTGAACCGGAAGCGGTTACCCCCTAAAACCGCGGCCCCCCCCACCCGGGCCAGCATCACCGGCGCCGCGTCGTAGGGGAAGATGGCGGCCACCGTGCCGTAAGGGGATTTGCCCCGGACGTAGGGAACCTCCACTTCCATGGTTTGGAGGTGCTCCACGGCCAGATCCACTTCGATCCCGGCAATGCGGCAGGGCGCGCCGATATCTCCTCCGGCCGCGGCCACCAGGTCCGCCCGGCGCTGGGCCAGCCGCCCGGCCAAATCCTGCAGCAGCTTTAAGCGTTTCTCGATTACAAGGTCCATTTGTCCAAAATAACACAAAAATTACAGGCCAGATAGCCGAAGGTCACTCGCTTGCATTTTCCCCCGGCCGCCTTACCTTTTGACCAAATGCCTTTGACAAATGATTATCTGGAAAATAAAGGCTATACTTTAACTGATCACTGATCACTGACTACTGGCTACTGGCTACTGACCACTGGCCCCTGAAGGAGGAGCTGTTGATGAAGAAATCCCTGGGTCCCAAGACCCTGGCCTTCCCCACGCCGGTATGGGTGGTGGGGACTTATGATGCGGAAGGCACACCCAACATCATGACCGCGGCCTGGGCCGGGATCGTCTGCTCCCAGCCGCCCTGCGTGGGGGTCTCTCTCAGAAAAGCCACCTACACTTACGGCAATCTGATGCTGAAAAAGGCCTTCACCGTCAGCATCCCCCCGGAAGCCTACGTCAAGGAAGCCGATTATTGCGGCATTGCCTCCGGCAAGGCCGGGAACAAGTTCACCG
>DYJG01000792.1 GCA_020723225.1 Desulfobacca acetoxidans
CTCCGCTGCGCTCCGTTCAGAATGACAGAAGAGAGACTTTCGCAGATCTCTCAACTTTGGACTTCAGCCGCGGACCTTCTTCTGTTCAGCCGCCAGCCTTTTGCGCCCACGCGCCTTGATCTCTTGAATATTCAAAGGCGTCGGCTCGCCGCTGTCCAGACCCTTCCTGATTTCGGCTTTCAACTCCTCAAAGCGCAGGGCCTGCAGGCGGTCCCGTTCTTCCAAAAGACGTAAGGCCTCCCGCATCACCTCGCTGGCGGAGCCATAACGTCCGCTTTCCACTTTCTTTTTGACCAGCTCTTCCAGTTGGGGGGTAAGGGAAATGTTCATAAAGATACCCCTATTCAATAACAAATATTGACATTCTCTGTTATTAATATAGTCGAAAAATGATAGTAAAGCCAGATTTTTCTTGAATTATCATGGTCCACAATTTTCCCTTGGTTCTCCTGCCTGCCTATCGTTAGGAAACCTTGACAATCCCCTAGTTAACTGGTAGGTTAGCGTGATATTTTCAGCCCTAAAGGGGAGGCTGCCATGACTTTCCAAGAACTGCTGATGACGCTCGAGCGCTTCTGGGCGGATTACGGGTGCATCATCGGGCAACCTTACGACATAGAGGTGGGGGCCGGCACCTTCAACCCCCACACCCTGCTCCGCTGCCTGGGGCCGGAGCCCTGGAACGTGGCCTACGTGGAGCCGTCCCGCCGCCCCACCGACGGCCGCTACGGGGAAAACCCCAACCGCCTGCAGCATTATTACCAGTACCAGGTGATCCTGAAACCCTCGCCCAAGGACCTCCAGGAGCAGTACCTGAACAGTATGCGGGCCCTGGGGATCGATCCTCTGGACCACGACATCCGTTTCGTGGAGGACGACTGGGAATCCCCCACCCTGGGGGCCTGGGGCCTGGGCTGGGAGGTCTGGCTGGACGGCATGGAGATCACCCAGTTCACCTACTTCCAGCAGGCCGGGGGCATCGACCTCCACCCGGTGTCCGGGGAGCTGACCTACGGGCCGGAGCGTATCGCCATGTACCTCCAGGGCGT
>DYJG01000793.1 GCA_020723225.1 Desulfobacca acetoxidans
AGCCCTGGGCACTAGCCCCGCAGCCTCACAGTAATCCTTCGCCACCTGGACGTGGATAGCCTTCAGGGCCAGCACTTCACGTAGCCGGGAGGTCATCGACACTCCCAGCGGTGGCCGTCCCCGGCCCTTGTACCCTACGCTCTTGGGCGGCACCTTGTTCTTGTAGTAGCTAGGCACTTGGATTTCTCCCTATCGGGAACGTATACGCTAGTCAGGGGGGCAAGTCTAGCGTCTAGTTCAGCGGTTAGGGAATGAAAATCGGCGTTGGTAATGGGTTTGCTTTGGTATTTGTCGGGGAATCCTGGGTTTTGATAACAAAAGATTTTGTCCGTTTTTTCTAGCGTTAGTAGGACTATTAGTTATACTACTACTAGCGCCAGAGTATGGGGGCGCCTACAGGAGGGACGGACCATGAAGGCATGTGAGATCATTCGGAGACTGGAGAAGGCTGGTTGGCAGGTGGATGAGACGGAAGAGACGGAGGGAGCCCGGAAGTGGTGGCTGGAGCCGAAAGACCTTGACCGGCGCATCCGGTCCAGCCTGGATGCCGTGATTGCCGCGTTCCCGGAAGGGACCTTCTACAGCCGGCACACGGCTTTCAAAGGGATTGAAGAAGAGCTGTTCGCAGACGGCTTCCGGATTACAGTGCACAACTGTGAGATCATCGGGCAGGTCTTCGTGGCGGTGTATGCTGGATGCCCCCGTGGAGCGGAATACGGGGCTGGGGTGGATTGCTGAGACCCCTTCCACGGCTCTCCTTCTTCGCAGGAGGGGAGACGCGGAACGGCTCTTGGAGAGCCTTTGACAGGAGGAAGACCATGGTTGCGAGCTTGAAGACGGAAGACCTGCGGAACAAGTTGGACTTTCCGGTGGAGCGGGTGCCGCTGTTCGGGAACCGAGAGAACGGAGACACCTTCTCAGCGGACCGGCAAGCGTTGATCCGGACGGACGAAGACGGGGTGAGGGTGCTGGGGGTGGTGACGCCCAAGTATGCCTTCCTCCGCCACACGGATGTCCTGGATCAATTTGTGGAGAGCCTGAGTGGGATG
>DYJG01000120.1 GCA_020723225.1 Desulfobacca acetoxidans
AGACCCCGGCTTCCGGCTTTAACACCTTTTTTGATGTTCGATAAATAAAGTTACAGGAATGTTAAATATAGTGTTAACTAAATTAAACTAAGTTGTGGATAAGTTAAACTAAATTTATGACTAAGTTAAACTAAGTTCATGGCTAAGTTAAAGATACATTATAAGCATTATATTGTGAAAGATAACTTGGCTAATCTCCTTTTTATCTTCACCATTTTCCAAAATAATTAGTATCTGCTTAAGTTTATGGGATAAAAAGACGATTATTGTCAATATATATTGAGGTAGATTGTTTAATCATGGGCCTTGCGGAAATGCCACTGAAAGTAGTAAGCCTGGAAAACTTAGGATTAAATTTTTATTCTTCAAAAAAGTTGTTTGACGGAACTTAAAGTTTCGGCATCAATTGCCGATAAATAATACGAAACCTGAGAAGGTCCAAAAGCGCGGAGAAAGGGGGTGGGAAGAAATCCCGCCGGGGGCCTCCTCGGTATCGCATGGATGCGGTCCTACAATTTTCAAGGAGGAAAAACGTATGAGCCTTGTTATCAATCACAACCTGATGGCTATGAATGCCGCCAGGGCCCTGTCTATCAGCTACGGCCGTCTGGCCACTTCCGTGCAACGCCTGTCTTCGGGACTACGGATCAACAGCGCCCAGGATGACGCCGCGGGTTTGGCGGTCCGGGAAATTATGCGCACCGATATCCGGGTCTTGAACCAGGGGGTGCGGAACGCCAACGACGCCGTGTCCATGATCCAGACTGCTGACGGCGCTCTCTCGGTTATCGACGAAAAACTGACCCGGATGAAAGAGCTGGCGGAGCAGGCGGCCACCGGCACTTACACCACCGCGCAACGTCTGATCATGGACAGTGAATATCAGGCCATGGCTTCGGAAATCACCCGGATTGCCACCGCCACGGACTTCAACGGCGTGAAGCTGCTGGACGGCAGCCTCTCCGGCACCGCGGTGGACGGCACCGAGCAGATGAAGATTCACTTCGGCACCGGCAACAGCTCGGCGGAAGACTACTACTACGTCAAGATCGACAAAGCCACTGCCTCCGCTCTGGGCGTGGGTTCCGGCGCCGGTACGGGCGCAGGCTCCACCATCAGCACCCAGTCTGCCGCACAGACGGCACTGGCAGCCATCGACAGCGCCATTGCCACCAAGGACAACATCCGGGCCAACCTGGGCGCCTTGGCGAACCGGCTGACCAACACCGTTTCCGTTCTCTCCATCCAGGCGGAGAACCTGCAGGCCGCGGAATCCCGGATCTCCGACGTGGACGTGGCTACGGAAATGACGGAGTTCACCCGCAACCAGATCCTGACGCAGGCTGCCGTGGCGATGTTGGCCCAGGCCAATACTTTGCCGCAATTGGCTCTGCGACTCATGGGCGGATAATTTAACCTCTCTTTGGGGCAGGGAGGAAAATCCTTCCCTGCCCCCTTCCCATCCCCACCAGCCTCTCATCCCCGTAAATACTGAGTCAGCGGCATTTTTGCGTTTGGTATGGCCTTTGCATTCCCCAAGGCAAACACCGGCATAGGCAGTTTAGGAGCGGCAGATGGCCACTACTTCGGGGATATCCGGCATCAGTACCTACTACACACCTTCCATCACTTTCAGCGGCCTGGGGTCCGACGTCGATTTCGCCAGCATTATCGATAAGTTGGTGGAGGTGGAGAGCGCCAGCATTCAGCGCTATGAGTCCTGGAAGTCGGAATGGAGTGAAAAAATTTCCGCGCTGGAAAGCCTGAATACCAGGATGAAGGATTTGCGGACCTCGGCCGCGAGCATGAGCACCCTGACCAAGTTCGTGAGCAAAACCGCAAGCAGCAGCTCCACCAGCGTCCTCACCGCCACGGCCTCCTCCTCCGCCACTTCCGGCACCCACCAGATCCTGGTGAATCAACTGGCCCAAAACGAAATCGAGGTTCATTCGGGGTTGGCCGGTAGCGATACGGTGGTCAATAGCAGCGGCAGCGCCAAGGTCTTCGCCTTTTCCTACGCCGGGGGCGCCGCGGTGTCCGTCTCCGTGGCCAACGGGGCCACCCTGGCGGACCTGGCCGCGGCCATCAATGCCTGTGGCGCCAATACGGGCGTCACCGCCACGGTGCTGGACATGGGCGCGTCCTACGGGGCCACCCGCTACCGCCTGCAGCTTCAGGGGAACGGTTCCGGGGCCACCAATACCATTACCATTGACGACGCTCTCACCACCCTGGACGGCACCGGGGGCACGCAAAATTTTGAATCCGCCACCTTTACCGAGGCCCAGGCGGCTCAGAACTCCCGGATCAGGGTGAACAATTATCCCGCCGATCCCAACTGGATCGAGCGTTCCACCAACATCATCGGCGACGTCATTTCCGGGGTCACCCTCAGTCTGCTGACCGCCTCCGGCACTGCAGTGCAGGTGACCGTCAATGACGATACCTCGGCCATGCAGGATAAGATCGAAGACCTGGTGGAAAAATTCAACGCGGTGATCTCCTATGTCAAGGAGCAGACCAACTTTGATTCCACCACCGGGGAGGCGGGGATTCTCCTGGGAAATTACGCCGTGGAGATCGTTAAAAGCGCGATGAATGCCATCGGCTCCGGCAATGCCCCGGGTTTTAAAGATCCCAACGATCCCTATCTCAACCTGGCCCAAATCGGCATCACCACCGATGTAAATGAAACCTCCGACACCTTCGGGCAACTGGTCATCGACAGCAGTACCCTGACCGCGGCTCTGGGGAGCAACCCCACCGGGGTGGCCCGGTTGATGTCCGCTTATTTCCGGGGGGTCAGCGATGACACCACCGGGAACATTACTTATTACAGTTCGCTGCCCGGCATCACCCAGCCGGGAACCTATGCGGTGACGGCCACGGTGTCCGGCGGGGTCATCACCGCCGGGACCATCAACGGCCATGCGGCGACGATCTCCGGGGACACCCTCACCGGCCAGAGCGGTTATGACGAATACGGCCTGGCCGTGAGAATCAACCTGGTGGACGGCAGTTATTCGGGCACCGTCCGGCTGCAAATGGGGAAAAACGGCCAGTTTTCCGAGAAATTGGATGATCTTCTGAGTTTTACCTCCGGGCCGGTGAATATTCTCATCAACAACTATCAAGACATCATTGACGGCATCGACGCCAAAATTGAAGCCGAAGAGCGGCGGGTAGAGGGGGTGCGCAAGCGCCTCACGGAACAATTTGCCCGGGTGGATGCGATCTTATCGACGCTTAATCAACAATCCGAGTACTTATCCACCCAGTTGAAGAAACTTACCAGCAGCAGTTAAGAGTGACCAGTGGAGTAAAGAAATAATCTTGGACAAGAAAGCAGGAGGTTAGTGGCCCATGTACACCCAAACCGTCCACAAGCAGTACGTCTCCACCCAGGTGAGCACCGCCGATCGTTTGCAACTGGTGGTGATGCTCTACGATGGGGCCATCTCGTTTCTAAATCAGGCGAAGGCGAAGATGGCTGCCCAGGACGCCGCCGGCAAAGGGCTTTATATCGGCAAGGCCCTGGACATCATCGCCGAACTGAACGCCTCCCTCAACTTCCAGGAAGGGAAGGAGGTGGCCGCTAATCTCTTCCATCTCTATAACTTCATGACCGCCCATCTGACCCGGGCCAATCTTAACTGGGACACCGCGGCCCTGATGGAAGTGATCGATATGCTCACCCAGTTGCGGAACGCCTGGGAAGAAGTCTGTGAGAAGTCGAGAAAGGGAGAGATCAAAATTGCCGAGGAGCAGACCATGACTCCCCGGGCCAGTCTAGGCTCCCTGGTGGTCTGATTCTCCGAAATTTCAACATCGCGGTCTTTGCTTGATTGCGCCGGGGGGCGCCCGTGCCCGGGGTGCCCCTTCGGATTTCTTTAATATTTCTTTGCGTTCTCTGCGTCTCTCCAATCTATAACTCCCCGATCCGTGCTTTTTCTTTGCCATTCCGCCCTCCCTCACTTATAAATAACTGCATCGGCTCGGGCCTTGTCGGCCTATGGAAAAGGGGAGAATTATGAGTCATGCCCAAGAGGTGGTGAAGCAGATCCTGCGTGGGGACGTGCGGGCCGCGGCCCGCCTGATGCGGGATCTGGATGACGGGGTGCCCGGGGCCCGGGAGGTCTTAAAGAGGCTTTACCCTCACAGCGGCCGGGCCCATATCATCGGCATCACCGGTTCCCCCGGGGTGGGCAAGAGCACTTTGACCGACCGTCTGATCCAGTGTCTGCGGCAAGAAGGCCGTACCGTGGGGGTGGTGGCGGTGGACCCCACCAGCCCCTTCTCCGGCGGCGCGATTTTGGGCGACCGCATCCGCATGCAGCGCCATGCCCTGGATGAGGGGGTCTTTATCCGGTCGCTCGCCACCCGGGGGCATTTCGGCGGCCTCACCGCCTCTTCCCGGGCGGTGATCACCGTGTTGGACGCCATGGGGAAGGACTATATCCTGGTGGAAACCGTGGGCGTGGGCCAGGACGAAGTGGAGATCGCGGCCACCGCGTACACCACCGTGGTGGTCACCGTCCCGGGAATGGGGGACGATATCCAGGCCATCAAGGCCGGCATCCTGGAGGTGGCCGACATCCTGGTGGTGAACAAGGCCGACCGGGAAGGAGCCTCCCGCACCCAGCAGGACCTGTTGCAGATGCTGGAGCTGCAGAACATCCGCAAAACCAAATCCTGGAGGCCCAGGGTCATCCTGACCCAGGCCAAGGAGGACCAGGGCATCGAGGAACTACTGGCCGGGGTGAGGGAGCATCAGGAATTCTTAAGAAAAGACCAGGGCGAGGCCCTGCAGGCCGCTCGTTATCAACGGGTCCGCCAGGAATTCCTGGAACTGCTCCATGAAGGGGTATACCGGACCCTGATGGCCCGGCTGGACCAAAGCGGCCGGATGGAGGAGATGCTCCAGGAAATCCTGGCCGGGAAGACCGACCCATATTCGGCCTGCGAAGAACTGATTAGCGAGATTTTGGGGGAGAGGAAGTGATATTTGGGGCTAAAAGGGTAAAAGGGGAAAAGGGAAGCTTCAAAAGCTGACTGCAGAAAGCTGATAGCTTCATTTGGGTGCAAGATTGAGCGAGCGCCTGATCCAACTTGACAGCGGCCCCATCGTTTTCAACGAGGATGGAATTTACCGGGGCATACCCTACGCCGCGGCCCCGGTGAAGAACCTCCGTTGGCGGCCCCCGCAACCGGTAATCCCCTGGACCAGACCTCGGAAATGTCAAAAGTTCGGGCCGGTCTGCCCGCAAACGAATTACCGGGGGGCCATGAGCGAGGACTGCCTGTTCCTCAATATTTGGACGCCCTGTCAAGGCGCCGGCCCCAAGTTGCCGGTGATGGTGTGGATTCACGGCGGCGCGTTCGTCAGCGGCTCGGGATCGGATGAAATATATGACGGCGCCGCCCTGGCGGCTCACGGTGTGGTGGTGGTCACCATTAATTACCGTCTCGGCGTCCTGGGTTTTTTGGCCCACCCTTTGCTGTCCGCGGAGTCACCCGACCATATCTCCGGCAACTACGGCCTGCTCGACCAGGTGGCCGCGTTAAAGTGGGTGCAGCGCAACATCGGCAAGTTCGGGGGCGATCCCGCCAAGGTCACCATTTTCGGACAGTCGGCGGGCGCGGAGAGCGTCAGCCTGCTGCTGGTCAATCCCCTGGCCCGGGGTTTGTTCCAGGCCGCCATTGCCGAGAGTCCGGCCCTGGTGGGGTCGCTGCGGCCGCTGCGCCGGGAGGAGCTGGGGGTGGTCCCCGCGGAAGCGGTGGGGACGCGGCTGGTCCGGGAATTGGGCCTTGACCGTGACCCCGAGGTTTTGCGCGCCTTGCGCCGCATCTCCTGGAAGAAGATCGACGCGGCCGCGGCCAAACTCCGGATGGAGCTGGGGACGGAGATGCTCAAAAGCGTTTGCACCCCCACCGTGGACGGGCAGATCGTTCCCGAGCATCCGGTGATCCTCTTCCACCGGGGCCGCTGGCACCAGGTCCCCTTAATCACCGGCGTCACCGCCAATGAAAGCACGATGTTTCTTCCGGAGATCATTTCCTCCCAGGCGGGTCCGGAGGAATACCGGCAATATTTGCAGGGGGCCTTCGGGAAGGACGCCGCAAGGGTCCAGGAGCTGTTGCCGGTGAAATCGGCGGCGGAGGTTTGGGCGCGGCTGGACCAACTCTTTTCCGCCAAATGGTTCGGGGCCTGGGCCTGGTTTTTGGCCGACAGTTCGCAAGATTCGCAGCAGACCTGGTTCTATCGCTTTACCCGGCAAATCCCCGCCTGGGCGGCGGCAGTGCTGGCGGAAGATTCGCAGCAGGGCCAGATACCCTATGAGAAGCTCGGGGCCTGCCATAGCGCCGAACTGTTTTATGTCTTCGGCTTTACCAAATTGCTGTTGGGGTTCTTTTTTAAGGACTGGGACCTTTCGGAGCAGATCATAGCTTATTGGACCAACTTTGCCAAGAGCGGCAATCCCAATGGGGGAGATTTGCCTGAATGGCCGTCATATGGCTCGTCTGCTCCACGCCGCTATCTGGAGATCGGCCGTGATCTCAAATCCAGGTCCGATCTGGAGGTGGAGCTGTATAAAATCATTGCCAAGACTTGGCTGGAATCGGCTTATTGATGCCAATTTGCAGTCAAAAGCGTTAAACCTTAGGGGCGAACCTTGTGTTCGCCCTGAGCGCCCGGGGCGAACACAAGGTTCGCTACGGAAAATGGCTGATAGATGTCGAATTGGCATGAACTACCGGAGGGGACAAAATGACAGCAAAAAGGGTTCTGTTATTGGGCGCCGGAGCCATGGGCAACATCGCCGCGCAGACTGCGGCGTCTTTTCCGGAAGCGGGGAGTTTGATCATCGCCGACCTTTCCCTGGCTGCGGCCCAGGCGGTGGCGTCGGCCTGCGGGGACAAGGCCCAGGCCGCCCGGGTTGACGTAACCGACCGCGGCGAGATGGTGGCGTTGATGCGCCGGGCGGATCTGGTCATGAACTGCGTCGGCCCCTTTTTCCGCTTCGGCGTGCCGGTGCTGGAGGCGGCCATCGAGGCCGGGATAGATTATCTGGATATCTGTGACGACCCCGAACCCACCAAGGCGATGCATGAACTTCACGGCCGGGCCAAGGAAGCGGGCATTACCGCCATCATCGGCCTGGGGGCGAGTCCCGGGATCACCAGCATGTTGGCCGCCAGGGCCAGGGAAGAGCTGGATGAAACCGAGGAATTGATCGCCGCCTGGAATA
>DYJG01000121.1 GCA_020723225.1 Desulfobacca acetoxidans
GGGCATCATGGCCGCGAGCTCCGCATAGCACAGGGCGGACAGGGTGCAGGCCGCGCCGGCTACCAGGAAGGAAAGGATAATCCCCGGCCCCGCGATCTTCACCCCCACCCCGGAGATGACGAAAATGCCGGCGCCGATGATTTGGGCCACGCCGATGACCACCAGGTCCAGGCGAGTGAGGCTGCGGCGCAATTCCGCACCCGTGGCGGCTTCAGGGCCCAGGGGCTTTTTGGCCCACACGCGCCTGAGGAAGGTCTGCCAGGGGGAAGAAGGCGGTTCCGGGTTCAGAATTCTACGGCCTCAGCATTGATCCGGGGATTGCCTCCGCCCGGGGGAGGAATGGTCACCGCTCCGGTGACCGTCAGGGGCTGCTCCAGAGCCATGGAGCTCAGGCGGTTGATGGTCTGGACGTCCTGGAGGCCCCCGAAATAAACCTCCACCATCCCTTCCGGGGCCTTTAGAAAAAGGGTCTGGCGGTGCACCAGCACCGGCCCCGGCAGGCCCCTGACCGTCACTCTGAGTCCCTGGAATAGCGCCTTGTCCCGGAGCAACTGACTGACGCTCATCGGTTCCTGGGGCGCACGAGGAGCCGCGGCCGCAGGAGGCGCCGCCGCGGGCCTCTGGAGGAGCAGGATAATTTCCTGCTGGCCGGCCTCCAGCTTGGCCAACTTCTCGTGCAAGGCCTTGATCTCGTTTTTCAGGCCTTGAATTTCCTGGCTCATCTCTTCCTGGGCCTTTTTATCCGGAGCGCACCCCGGCGGCAGCAGCGCCAGGGCTAGGAGAATGAGGAGCCAGTTAAAAATATTATTTTTAAATTTTGTGGGCATCAGCTTTCCTCTGGTCTGAAGAGTTCCAAGTTCCATGTTCCAGGTTCCAAGTTAAGACCTCTGCGAAGGTCTCCCCACTTGTCATTCTGAGGGAGCGGAGCGACCGAAGAATCTCGTTTTTGCAGACAAGGCTTTTCCCGGCGGCGGTGATGATTTCAAGCAGATTTCGGGCGGACCATAAACTTGGAATCTGGAACTTGGAACTATATTCATGACATCATTTTTCGTTAATTCATCAATCCTGTCAATCTGGAATTTACCTCGGGATCAAGTGCGGTTACAATGTAAGCGCATCAATCTTGGGGAGGAAAAGCCCTATGGCCCGCATCCTGGTCACCGGGGGCGCCGGATTCATCGGTTCCCATCTGGTGGAGTTACTGCTTAAGCAAGGACATGAGGTCCTGTGCCTGGACAACTATTTCACCGGTTCCAAGGAGAACCTGCTCCACCTCCGGGACCACCCCCGGCTGGAGATGATCCGCCATGACGTGGTGGAACCCGTCATGCTGGAAATAGACCAGATTTACCACCTGGCCTGTCCCGCATCGCCGGTGCATTATCAATATAATCCGGTGAAGACCATCAAGACCAACGTCCTGGGCACCCTGCACATGCTGGGGCTGGCCAAGCGGGTCAAAGCCCGCATCCTGCTGGCCTCCACCTCCGAGATCTACGGGGACCCCCTGGAGCATCCCCAACGGGAGGAGTACTGGGGCAACGTCAACTGCCTGGGGCCCCGGAGCTGCTACGACGAAGGCAAACGGGTGGCCGAAACCCTGATGATGGACTATCACCGCCAGAACCGGGTGGACATCCGCATCGCCCGCATCTTCAACACCTATGGCCCCCGCATGGCCTTAAACGACGGCCGGGTGGTGAGCAACTTCATCGTCCAGGCCCTGTCCGGAAAAGAAATCACCATTTACGGCGAGGGCCGGCAGACCCGCTCTTTTTGCTACGTCTCCGACCTGGTGGACGGCCTGGTGCGCCTGATGAACTGCGAGGAGCAGACGGAGCCGGTCAACCTGGGCAATCCCGAGGAGTTCACCATCCTTGAGTTGGCCCACAAGGTCCTGGCACTCACGAAGAGCGCCTCCTCTCCGGTTTTTAAGCCTCTGCCCGCGGACGACCCGGTGCGGCGGCGGCCGGACATCTCCCGGGCCAAGGAGAAGCTGGGCTGGCAGCCCGCGGTGCTCCTGGAGGAAGGGCTGAAGGCCACGATTCCTTATTTTGCCGAAAAACTTAAATGATGGTCTTCGGTCTCCGGTCATCGGTCTTCGGCAAATGATGGGGCACTATCCAATTAGATCTTCGGTTTCATCGGTTTTTTCACCGAAGACCAAAGACCGAAGACCGAAGACCCTCCTAATCCTCCTCCTGGCGGCAATCCTGGCCGCCGCCTGCGAACGCGCCCCTCAACCTCCCCCCCAAAAAGCCCGGGTCATCCAGGTGATCGACGGGGACACCCTGGTCCTGGCATCAGGCAAGGCAGTGCGTCTCCTGGGCATCGACGCGCCGGAGATGGAAAGGGAAGGGCGGCCTGCGGAATTTCTGGCGCACCAGGCAAAGGCCTATCTGGCCCAATTAGTTGAGGGAAAAGAGGTGCGCCTGGAATACGGCCCGCTGCGCTACGATCAATACGGCCGTCTCCTGGCCCATGTTTTTCTGGCGGATAACACCCTGGCGGAAGCGGCCCTGTTGCGCCAGGGACTGGCCCGGGTTTACTTCCATCCTCCGAATCTCGGCCACCGGGAGGTCTTGCTGGCCGCCCAAACCGAGGCCATGGACGCCCGCCGGGGCCTTTGGGTTAAAGCCCTGAATCAGGACGAACCGTTTTATGCCGCCAACCGCAGCACCCTGCGCTTTCATCGCCCCGGTTGCCCCCTGGCCGCCAAGATCGCGCCGGCCAACCGGCTGAAAATAACCGCCATTAAACAGGCCTACCTTCAAGGATTCAGCCCCTGCCGCAGTTGCCGTCCGTGAGGGATGCGACGAATAAAGACTAACCACAGAGGCACAGAGGACACAGAGTTTCACAGAGAAAAAGATTTTTGCTTTGGCGCTTTGCGCCAATGCAAAATCATTATCCTCTGTGTATCTCTGTGCGCTCTGTGTCTCTGTGGTGAATCTTTTTCACACCCCCCTCAAATCGCCTTCTCATGCTCCAGCAGCCACTTTTTCCGGTGCAGGCCGGAGCTGAAGCCGCCGAGAGCGCCATTGGCGTTGATCACCCGGTGGCAAGGGATGATCAGCGGGATGGGGTTGGCGCCATTGGCCCGGCCCACTGCCCGGAAACCTTTGGGTGAGCCGGCCCGGGCCGCCAGTTCTTTGTAGGAGATGGTTCGGCCCCAGGGAATTTTGCACAGCTCCTGCCAGACCCGGAGTTGAAAAGGGGTGCCCCGAAGGTCCAGGGGCAGTGAGGGAAAATCCAGAGGACGGCCGCGGAAATAGCTGTCGAAGCCTTTCTTGATGATCTCCACCCAGGCGGCCGCCTCCGGAGGCGGGGAGGCATCTGCCGCGGCGGCCTCTTCTGCGGCAAAAGTCAGGGCCGCCAAACCTTTGGAGGTAAAATGCAGGCCCAGGCGGCCCAGGGGTGTATCTGTCAGAACATAGCTAAATTTAATGGATTTATCAGGAATCGGCTTACGGTTCATTCTTTTCCTTCCTTGGGGAGCCAGGACCAGAGCGGCTTAAAAAGGCCCTGTTGGACCCCGATAATGGCCACGGGTTTCGCGGGCGCCCGGGAAGCCCAGGTATAAGAGATGTTGCCCGTAACGCCATTATAACTTTTTGTTTGCGAAAGCGCCCGGCAAAGAGACGCGGGTGAAGTGGCCCCGCCGCGGCGGATGGCGTCGGCGATCATGCCCATGGCGTCAAACCCCAGGGCGGCAAAGGCATTTTCCGGGGGATGGCCGTATTCCTTCCGGTAGGCCTCAATGAATGAGAGGACTTCCGGCCTGGTTTCGCCCCGAAAACTGTGGGTGGCAAAATAAAGGCCCTGGGCCAGTTTGGTCCCGGGCACGCTTATCAGGGCATCACTGTCAAAACTGTCGCCTCCGGCAATGGGGACGGTGATGCCCGCTTCCCGGATCAGCTTGACGGCCAAGGCCGCGGCCTCAGGTCCGGCGGCAATAAAGATCAGATCCACGGGGTGGCGGGCGGCCTGGAATTTGGCGACCAGACCGGGAAAATCCCGGGTTGAGGAAAAGAATTCTTCCTGGATAATCTTGCCGCCGGCTCGGGAAAACGCCTGGCGGTAGAAGGTTGCCAGGGCTTTGGCGAAGTCCATGGAACGGTCGGTCCAGATAATGGCGTTTCGGGCCTTGAGGCGGTCGTAACTGAACGCGGCTATGGCTGCGGCCTGGTCATCGTCCCCAAAGGCCGCCATGAACAGGCAGTTTCCCACGCGCCGGGGCAGATCCGGCAGGGTGGCCCCGGAGGTGACAAAAGGCAGCCCCCGCTCCTGGAACGCCGGCGCAGCCGCCAGGACGTAATCGGTGTCCCCGTAACCGACGCCGGCCGCCACCCCCTGGGACAATAGGTCACGGGCCCCCGAGCTCGCGGCGTGCAAATCGGTCCGGGTATCGACGCTCACCACTTCCAACATCCGGCCTTGCAGGCCGCCTGCCTGGTTAAGCAGCTTGACCTTGAGCCTGACTCCTTTCAGGGACGGGCCGTCAATGGGCGCCATATCTCCGGTCAGATTATACAAGGCTCCGATTTTAATGGGTTCTCCCGCGCCGGCAGGGGGCGCGGAGACCGCCAGCGCTAATCCCAATACCGTTATCAGCAGTTTATTTTTCATTATTTCCCCGCAAATAAAAGAATGGTGGGCCAGGCCCACCATTCAGGATACCACAAATCTTGGAGAGTTATTATTTAAGGACCTAAAAATCCTTAAAATTATCTCCTTCCAGGGGAATTATCTGCTCGGGGGCAAGGGCCTTGGCCTGCCGATCCTGGGGTTTACGGCCGAGGAGCGCTCGGCTTTTGCTAACAAGCGGTCCCATTCCGGCCGGGAGGCGCCGGTCCCCGTTTTCCGGCAGAGCCAGGCTTCGGCCCGCGCTGCCGTTGCGGCTGTTGCCGGCCACCAGGACCACCAAATCGTCGATGATGCCCTTCATCTGCACCGCCTGGGCGTTGAGTTCCTGGGAGGCGCTGGCGGACTCCTCGGCGTTGGCCGCGACTTGCTGCACCACCGCGTCCATGGAGGCCACGGCCTTGCTGATCTGGGCCGCGCCCTCGGCCTGTTCCTGGGAAGTGGCGGCAATCTCCGCCACCAATTCCTGCACCTTGACGGCGCTGGTCGTGACCTGGCCAAAGGCTTCGCCGGTCTTGAGAACCAGGTCGGAGCCGCCCTTGACTTTGTCCACCGTGCCTTCAATCAATTTGGCGGTGTTTTTGGCGGCCTCCGCGGCCCGCATGGCCAGATTGCGCACTTCGTCGGCCACCACCGCGAAACCGGCGCCGGCCTCCCCGGCCCGGGCGGCCTCCACTGCGGCGTTGAGGGCCAGGAGATTGGTCTGGAAGGCGATCTCATCAATGGTCTTGATAATCTTGGCGGTATCATTGGAGGCTTGGGAGATTTCCTGCATGGAATCGGTAAGGTCATGCATATAGCGGTCGGCGTCTTTAACTATCCGGCTGGTCTCCTGCATAAGGGAATCGGCCTGGCGTGCGTTGTCGGCGTTCTGCCGGGTCATGGAGGCCATCTCTTCCAGGGAGGAGGAAGTCTCCTCCAAAGACGCGGCCTGGCTCGAAGTCCCCTGGGCCAGTTCCTGGCCGGCCTGAGAGACCTGGTGGGAGGCCGAGCCCACCTGGTCGGCTCCTTCATTGAGTTGGGAGATGATGCGGTTAATGGGCCGGGTAATGGACAGACCCAGGAAAATGCCCAGGGCCAGGGCCAACCCGGACCCGGTTATCATGCCCAGGATGGACAGCCACCTGGTCCTGGCGGCGACGGTGTCGGCCTGGGCCATGGTTTGAGCAGCACTATCCGAATTCATACTTACCAGTTTGTCCATCAGACTGAGACTTTCTCGCTGCAGCCCAAGACATTTGTCAAGAAACTGCTTATTCATGGCTAGAAAAATTTCGTTGTGGTTTGCATTCGATTTATCCAGCTCTTTGGCCATATTGAAGAACTTGTTATTTTCCTCCCTCCAGGCCTCAACAGATCGTTTGGTCTGTTCCCAGGTTTTGGATTGCTCGGCATTCTTGGGGATGGCTTCGTACACCTTCCAAGCCTTTTGGTAATTCTCCCGGGCCTGGGCAATGTAATTGTACATCCGCTGCCTTCGCTCGGCGTCGTTAAGGGGGTTCATCAGGGCGTTCTGCGTAGTTCGGATGGTTTCCAGATCCTTGGAAATGGTAAGTACTTGCAGGATGCTGGGCAGGTCCTGTCTGCCCACCATATTGAGAAACCCGGCCAGGTTGGCGGCGCTGCTCCAGCCGAGGTAACCCACGGCCAGGGTGATGAGGGCCACGCAGAGAAACCCCCCCAAAAGTTTGGTGGATAACTTAACCTGTATCATGCCGTAATCTCCTTTAATAATAGGAAGTTAGCCGGATTTCACCGTAAAGCGACCGGGGTCACGGGGCAAGCGGCATAGAAAAGCAAGGATCAGTGGCCGTGACAGAAATTCGCGCGAGAGAGCTGGGAGTCTGCTTGCTGAGCCGGTTGTCGATATATTGTTGTAATGGTGCGGCATTGGTTTTTCGCAGGCCGAATAATTGGCGGGATTATTGGCTTACCGGCCTCAGGGCCGGCAGCTCATCCCGGCGAAAAACCCAGACGCTGTTTTTTTATCGGAACGCAAAAGAAAGTAGTTGAGAAAAAAATAGCGCTTGAGCCGTGGAATAAGAATTAATTGGCTCTGTTGGGGCAGGATAGGGTTGCTGCAGCAATAGCGCCTGGACTCAGCGCAGGGTGAACCCAGCGGGAATCCGCAGATTCTTAATAAAGAACGAAAAAAAGAAAAACGGCATTTAGCCAATACCCCGGGCCCACACCGCGAACCACAGATTTTCGTCCAGCACGGCTATTTCTTCCAAGCCCGCGGCGGCCAGGGCCTCCCGGAAGCGCCCCATCTGCGTGCCCAGAACGCCGGAGAAGATATGCCATTTGCGGGTGAGAAATTCCGGGATTTTCAACAGGTCCAGGAGCACGTCCAGGTGGATGTTGGCCAGTGCCAGCTCTCCCGGCAGGTGCGCGAAATGGCGGGCGTCCCCCTGGATGAGAAGAATTTCCCGCTCCCGGCGGTTGTGGCGGACGTTCCGGGCCGCGGTGCGCACCGCCAGGTCGTTGTATTCCACGGCGATTACCCGCCCGGCGCCCAAGGCGATGGCGGCCAGGGCCAAAATCCCCGTGCCGGTGCCCAGGTCCAGGACTTCCCCGGGCGG
>DYJG01000794.1 GCA_020723225.1 Desulfobacca acetoxidans
GTACCATTATTCCATGGTGGGATTGGCCCGCACAATGGTAAAGTCGGTATCCAGGATGAAAAGGCCGTCCTGGATGCTGTCAAAGATGCTGGCCAGGAAACGTTCGCTTTCCCGCAGCGCCTTCTCCGCCCGTTTGCGCGCGGTAATGTCCTTCACCAGGACCAGCCGGGCCTGTCGATTATTGAAGATAATCCCGTGGGAGATAATCTCCACGTCCATAATCTCCCCGGATTTTTTCAGGTGCCGCCACTCCCCGGATTGACCAAGACCCGGAGTGATATCAGGGACTCTCTTTAACAGGTGATCTACATCTTCCGGAGGCCGGATGTCCCTGATGGTCATGGCCAGGAATTCTTCCCGGGTGTAACCATAGTGCTTCACTGCAGCCTGGTTGACTTCCAGGAAAGCCAGGGTTTCCAGGTCATAGACCCACATGGGCTGGGGGTTGTTTTCAAAGAGCAACCGGTACTTGGCTTCGGACTCCCGAAGCGCCTCTTCCGCCAGCCTCCGGGAGGTGATATCCTCGGCGCATCCCTCATACCAGGCTATCCGGCCCTGCTCATCCCGAATCGCCTGGGCATTGTTCCGCACCCAGAGGACGCTGCCATCCTTACGCCGCACCTGGACGTCAAAATTCCGCAACGAGCCGTCCCGCTCCATCAGCTGCCGCCATCTGCGGCGGTCCTCCGGCCGGGCGTAAAATTCCCGGGAATTGACGGCCAGGAGTTCCTTCCGGGACCCGTAGCCCAATAACTGCACCAGGGCCAGGTTGGCGTTAAGAACTTTGCCCCGGGGATCAATCCGGTAAAGGGCCACGGGCACCAGGTCGAACAGCCGCAGGTAACCGGGGCCCGGATTCCCGGCGAGGGGCTGCTCTCTTCCTGCCAGGAAGGGCCTTACGGTTCGGAGCAGGGCCTTCAGATAATGCCGCGATTTGTTCAGGTAGTCATCGACGCCGGCCTTCATGGCCGCCGCCGCGATCTCTTCATTGCCGGAGCCGGTGATCATGATCACCGGACATTCCGGCCGGCGGGCCTTGATCTGC
>DYJG01000122.1 GCA_020723225.1 Desulfobacca acetoxidans
CGGCCGGGGCCGCGGCCGGCCACAGGGCCAGGGCCGGGAGGAGCCACAGCCATTTGGGAAATTTTAGCCTAAGCATCTCTAGCCTCTGGGGAATGAGACTGGTAACGGCATGTCTGTATTAAGTCAGGGTGTGCGGGCCTCCGCACCCTTCACCGGCAGCGGGCCGGGGGGCCCGCTTCCCGCCCTCGTCTTTACTACTTACGCATCAGTCCCTGGGGCATCCCCTGGGGCATGGTCATCTTTTGATATCCCGCCGGGATTTCAAAAAGGTCGGCGGATACGCCCCCTTCTTTGATATCCCGGTATTCCATGGAGAATTTGCCGTCCTCGCTGACCATCTTGATGGGCTTGTCCAGTTTCTTGGCGACCCAGAGAAACATCTTGACGGTCCGGCCGTTGGCCTTCATGGTGGTTTCGAATTTCTCCGTCTCGTAGCCGTTCACCTTCTCCGCGCCCAGGAGCTTCATCTGGCTCTTGTCCTTGGGCAGAGCCATGGCCTGCCCCAGGTCCGATAGGGAAAAAGGCACCTCCATCGCCATCTTCATGCTGGGCACCAGCATCCACATCACTCGTCGATCCGGCCGGGCGATGTTGATGGTTTCCCCCTCCTGGCGCATTTTATCCCCCTGGAAGAAGACCTTGCCCCGGGTCTCCTGGGAATCGTTCTTGGTGATCACTTCCGCGCTGAAATCCGCGGCCGGGGCCGCTCCCGTCCCCAGAAACCAGGCCAGGACGACGGCCGCCAGGACCCGGATCAATTTGCCGCCCGAACACTTCATGTTTGCTCCTTCATCTGACAGCTCTCAATGCCCCGGCCGCTGAGAAGATAAAAACCCTCGCCCGCGCAAGCCAGGCAAAAATTTCTCCCATCCTGCAACCTGGCCTTGGCCGCCTGCACCCCTTCCCCGCAGCGGCTGCAGACCACGGTTTGCACATTCCGGGCCGTTTCCGGCGGCTGGAGGTTCAGGGTCTGCACCAGGAACTGCTCTGTAAGCGGCACCTCCAGCTCCCGCCGGGCGATGGCCTCCCAGAGGTGCTGGAAACGGTGGCTTTCCTCCGCGCTGGCCTGCTTTTGCACCATCACTTTTTCAAAGAGAGGAACAACCGCGGGATAGCGGGCAAACATCCCCTCCCGGAAATCGGCTCGCACCGCCAAGCGCAAACCAGCGCCGTCGTGTTTCCGGACGATGGTGACCGCGGCCTTGCCCAGGTCCTTGAAAATCAGGCCGTTATTTCCCAGGGTGCAGCCGGTGACCAGCTGGATGCCGTCCACCATGCAGGTGCTCCCTTCCACCACCGCCACCACGTCCCCCGGCCCCAAGAGGTTGTGACTATGCCTGTGGCCGTGTCCGTGGCTATGCCCATGGGCATGATCATGCTCATGTTCATAGTGACCTAAATAATTCATGGCATATTGCCCGGCCTTCACCCCCAGGGCCAGCATGGGGCAGCGATGGCCGTGAAAACCCTCGGCCTGGCGCAGCAACCCCTCCAGATCGCCGCTTCTGATCATTTGGGCCAGCGCTCCCCGGGCCGACGCATGTTCGTGCATAAATACTCCTTGGCGGGTTGATGCGGAGGGTAGGGCCGGAAGCCGTTACCGCCAGCTATTCCCTTTTACTGGATTTTTCTGCTTTTGTCGAGTATCGGGTTGCGCAATAGTGAAAAGATCTTGCGGGACCGTTGTACATAACCCGCCCAGCAGTGAAGAAAGGCATAATCATTACCCACAAGTCGGAGGAGGGTAGACAATATTTAGCGATTCCACATTCAGACACCCCCCTCACCCTAGCCCTCTCCCCCGAGGGGAGAGGGGATTAATACTGGAATATTAACAAGTTAATCTTCTATAGGGAGGCCCAGTAGTTCCCTCTCCCCCCGGAGGGGGGAGAGGGCTAGGGTGAGGGGGGCGCGAGGCTCGCAAATACTTTATCCCCATAATCATCCAGTTTCCACCCATTTGCAGGCAATGACCGGATGATGACTAAGTCCTCGACATACCTTGATTTTACTGGTCACTGGCTACTGGCTACTGACAACTTTTAAGCCAATCGCCAGAGAAGAAACGGCGCGCCGTAGCGGTTGAGCCATTGGCGGCGCTCTTCGTAATCCGGCAAAATCTGTTCCACCCTTTGCCAGAAGCGGGGGTTATGGCCGGGGGCCTGGAGGTGAGCCAATTCGTGAACCACGACATAATCCAAAATTTCCGGAGGCAACAGGATCAACCGCCAGTTGAAGCGCAGGGCCTCTTTGGGGTGGCATTCCCCCCAGCGCCGCTTCCATTCCTTCAGCTCCACCCGGTGCGCCGGCGCCCGCATTTCCCGGGTATAATAACTGACCCGTTCCATGATCAGCCGCTCCGCCTCCCGGCGGCACCAGGTCTTAAAGAGGGGCCAAGCTGCGTCCCGCGTCGCCGCCTTTACGCGCATCTCTCCGTCCCCCAGGGCCACCGGCGCCGCAGCCTCCGGCAGGAGCGCCAGGCGGTAGGCCACCCCCTGGAAAAATACCTCGCCGTCCCGCAACCGGGCCCAGGCCTCCCGCCTTTCCGCCACCTTCCCTTCAATCCAGTCCCGATGCTTGATTAAGGCCTGCTGCAGGAAGTCCTTGGACGCTCCCTGGGGCGCCAGGACCACCACTTCTCCTGCGCCGGTCACCGTCAGGCCGATGGTGCGGCGGCGCCGGCTCCACCTGATATGGGCCTCCCGGCCGTCGAAAAAAATTTTGTCCGATTTGTCCCGGCCTGCCAACTTGCCGATCTCCCATTAGCCTTGGATAAAATGATTATTCCACGTTGCTGCAAAAACTTTAATTGAAATCTTCATTAATGTTATATATATTTGACCGACTAGACGCCCGATAGAGTGCTCTTGCGAGCTAGTTCTGTGGCCAGGGTCGGCCTGGAAAATCAACTTGGCGAAAGAGGAGGAGGAAAACATGAAGTCCTGGAAACGTAATGTAGTCATTCTCCTGACAATTCTCGGCCTGCTGCTCCCAGCGGCCCCATCGGTTTTCGCCGCGGAAAAAACCGTGATCATCGGCTACACCGCGTCCCGCACCGGTAAGCTCAACGTGGAAGGCATGCGCCAGATCAACGGCCTGAGTCTATGGATCGACCAGGTTAATGCCGCGGGCGGCGTGAAACTCCCGGATGGCACCGTGGTCAAATTCGCGGCCAAGGACTATGACGACGAAAGCAAAAAAGAACGGGTCCAGGAACTCTACACCAAGCTGATCAGCACCGACAAGGCGGATTTTCTCATCAGCCCCTATAGCAGCGGCCTGGCGGACGCGGCCGCGGTCATCGCCCAGCAGTACAACAAGATTATGATCACCGCCGGCGCGGCTTCGGATTCCACCTATAAAAAGGGCTTCTCCCTGGTTTACCAGGCCTATACCCCGGCTTCCCGCTACCTGACCGGCGCCCTGGACCTGCTGGGAAAGCTCGACCCCTCTGCCAAGAAAGTAGCCATCATTCATGAAAAAGACAAGTTTTCCACCGACGTGGTGAACGCCCTCAAGGCTTATGGAGAAACCAAAGGCTACCAGATCGCCCTGTTTGAAGGATACGACAGCGGCGCCACGGACTTCGCGCCCTTCATCAACAAGATTCCCCCGGACACCCAGGCCGTGATGGGCGGCGGCCACTTTGCGGATACCAGCACTTTCGCCAAGCAGCTCTTTGAGAAAGGCGTCAAGGCCAAGATGGTGGCCTTGCTGGTGGCCCCCCCGGAACCCAAGTTCGCGGAGTTGGGCGACGCGGCTTTGGGAGTCATCGGCGCCTCCCAGTGGCAGCCCGAGGCCAAGTACAGCGAGGAGGGGGCCAAAAAGGCCGGGGTGGAATGGTTCGGCACCTCCGTGGCGGACTTCGATAAGACCTATAAGGCCAAGTTCAAGGAAGAGCCTTCCTACCACAGCGCCGGCGGCTATGTGGCCGGTTTGATCATCGAATATGCCATCAAAAAATCCGGCTCCACCGACACCGCCAAGGTGAAGGAAGTGTTGGACGGCATGAACCTGATGACCTTCTACGGCCACCTTAAATTCGACAATACCCCCAAGGCCCACGGCCTCCAGGTGGGGCACGAGATGGTGTACACCCAGTGGCAGAAGAAGGACGGCAAGCTGGTCAACCAGATCGTCTGGCCGGAAGCGGCCCAGACCGCCAAAGCCATTAATTACTTCCCCCGGTAATCTTTAAGTAATTACTGCCCGCCGCGCCCCGGCGAGGGGCGCGGCGGGCCAAGAGGGTCTCGGATTGCAGCTTTTATCATCTTTGACTGATGGCCTGTTGCTGGGGTTTGTCTATGGCGTGGCCGCCATGGGGCTGACCCTGATCTGGGGCGTGATGACCGTCATCAACCTGGCCCACGGCCCGGTCATCGCCCTGGGCATGTTCGGCACTTATCTTCTGTTTACCCACCTGGGGTTGAACCCCTACCTGGCCCTGGTGCCGGTGGCCTTCATGGGGCTGATTGCCGGATTTGTCATCTACGGGACGGCGGTGCACCGGGTGATCAACGCGCCCCACCTCTCCAGTTTGTTGGCCACCTTCGCGGTGAACATGATCATCATCGGCCTGGGCACCGCCATCTTCAGCACCTCCCCCCAGAATATCGATTTCCCCCTGGGGTCCTTGGAGATCGGCTTTCTCACCATTCCCTACACCAGGCTGTTGGCCACCTTGGGGGCGGTCCTGTTCACCGCCGCGCTCTATCTCTTCCTCTACTTCACCCGGCCGGGCAAGGCCATCCGGGCGGTGGCCAACAACCGCCGGGCCGCGGAATTGATGGGCATTCCCTCCTCCCAGGTGCTGGCCCTCAGCTTCGGCCTGGGCACCATGCTGGCCGCGGTGGCCGGCGGCTTGATCGCCACTTTCTTCCCCTTCACCATTCTGAGCGGCGGCCCTTATGAACTCAAGTCCTTCGTGATTTGCGTCCTCGGGGGGCTGGGCAATCCCCTGGGGGCCCTGCTGGGGGGCCTGATCCTGGGGGGCCTGGAGGGCCTGATCCCGGCCTTTATGCCGGTGAGTTGGGTCCCGGTGGTGGAATTCGGCCTCTTTGTGCTGGTGCTGCTGGTTAAGCCCAGCGGCCTGCTGGGGGCCAAGTAAATGAAGTCCTGGCGGCAACCCGGCTTCTGGCTGCCCCTGGTGATCGTCTTTCTGTGGGGCGGAATAGTCCTGGTGCTCAGGCAGGACACCGTCCGGGAAACGGCCTTCACGGTCCTGATGTTCATGGCCCTGGCCTCCAGCCTGAACATCCTCCTGGGCTACACCGGCTACGTCAGTTTCGGCCACATCGTCTTCTTCGGCCTGGGGGGGTACACCGGCTTTTATCTCATCAGCGAACAGGGCTGGCCCCTGCTGCCGGCGGCCCTGGCCGGAGGCGCCCTTTCCGGTGTCATCGCCCTGTTGGTGGGGCTGGCGGTTTTAAGACTGCGGGGCGCTTATTTCGCCCTGGCCACCATCGGCATCAACGAGGCCGCCCGGGCCTTTGTCAGCAACTTCGGCCCCTTCGGCGGCGCCACGGGATTGTTTGTCAATTTTTCCGCTTATGAGAAATACGGGGGCGCGGGCCAGGCCCTGTGGACCACCTTCACCTTCCTCTGGATCACCACCCTGGCGGTGCTGGTGGTGAGCTATCTGGTGAAGCACTCCCGGTTCGGCCTGGGGCTGCAGGCCATCCGGGAGGACGAAGACGCGGCCATGGTCATGGGGGTGCAAGCCCCCCGGGCCAAGACCATCACCTATGTCATTTCCGCGTTCTTCCCTGGGATCATCGGCACGCTTTACTTCTTTAAAAACGGCAACGTGGAGCCCGGGGACGCCTTCCAACTGCACATGTCCATCGAGATGCTGGTGATGGTCATGCTGGGGGGTATGGGCACGGTCCTGGGCCCCATGGTGGGAGCCACGGCCTACCAGGGCTTAAGGGGCTACCTCCTCACCAGCCCCATCTTTAAGGATTTGCACCTGGCGGTGGCGGGTTTGATTCTCCTGCTGATTATCCTCTTCGTGCCCGCGGGTGCGGTGGGCTGGGTGCGGGGCCGCCTCCCCGCGTTAAGGAGGGTGCTGGAATGATGATCCTCCAGGTCCAGGACGTCACCAAACGTTTCGGGGGTCTCCAGGCCCTTACCGATGTCACCTTCGACCTCCCCGAAGGGCAGATTCTGGGGCTCATCGGTCCCAACGGCGCCGGGAAAACCACCCTTTTCAACGTTATTAACGGCGTCTATGCCCCCAATAAGGGCAAGATCATTTTCCGGGGCGAAGACATTACCGGGAAGCCCTCCTATGAAGTGGCCCGGAGAGGTATGGCCCGGGCCCACCAGGTGGTGCGGCCGCTCCACGATCTCACCGTCCGGGAAAACGTCATGGTGGGGGCCTGCTTCGGCCGGGAAGGCCATTCCCTCACCCAGGCGGCCCACAAGGCGGACGCGGCCCTGGCCCAGGTAGGTCTGGCGGCGCGGGCCGACCAGCCTTCCGGCCTTCTCAACGTGGCCCAAAAGAAGCGCCTGGAGCTGGCCCGGGCTTTGGCGGCCCGTCCCTTTCTGCTGCTCCTGGACGAGGTGCTGGCCGGGCTGAATCCCACGGAAATCAGCGAGATGGTGGACACCATCCTCAAGATCCGGGATGAAGGGATCACCATCCTGATGATCGAACACGTCATGCAGGCGGTCATGAGCATCTCGGACCGCATCATCGTCCTGGACTACGGCCAGCTCATCGCCGCGGGCAAACCCGAGGAAGTGGCCGCCAACCCCCAGGTCATCGAAGCCTACCTGGGTGACCCGGAAATGACCGCCAGGCTGATGGGTGAGTGAGACGGTCTTCGGTCTTCGGTCTTTGGTCTTCGGTCTTCGGTCTTCGGTCTTTGGTCTTCGGTCTTCGGTCTTCGGTCTTTGGTTTTTGGTTTTTGGTTTTTGGTTTTCGATAAATAGGTTTAGGGCAACGATTCGAAAAATTGGTAACAACAAAATGTTGGGGGATGAGTAATAGCTGTTCCCCCTACTACCCAGCCTCACACCCTGGAGGGTTTTTCCCCCTCTCCCCCCTGGGGGGGAGAGGGCCGGGGTGAGGGGGGGGGTGACTACCTACTAAAGTGTATTCTGCGGTGACGCTTGATGAATCTACTTGAAATTAATGATCTGACTTCCGGCTACGAAGGCGTGCAGATTCTCTGGGGCGTGAACTTAAGCCTGGAGAAGG
>DYJG01000795.1 GCA_020723225.1 Desulfobacca acetoxidans
TCCTAGCGCCACCGCCACTAGTCCGCCGATCAAAGCCGTCATGCCCAACCTCCTTGGAAAAAATGTCCAGCAACTTGCCGGGTCGTAACTATTCCACACCTCACAGATTGTGATTAGTAACACAAGTGAAGGAATTAATCAAGGGTATGGGGGCTGAGGCGGCGTTTTTTTTATGGCGCAAACAGGTTATCCATGCTATTGAAAACTATGGTGATGCAGTCCCAATTTCAGGTTTTCTCCGAATACGTGAAGGCTGTCACCCAACCCCAAGTCCAACCCCAGAAAACTCCTTCGCAACAACGATAATTATACCACGCATGCTGGAAGGATTTTAAAAATATCCTCCATGCATCTTCAGAGATTTTACCAATAAAATAGGAATGTTACCCTGTCATATTGCCTTGACAAAATCTATTTCGGTTTTATAATACATTCGCGAGCATACTATGGCGGAAGATTATTATCAGATTCTGGGGATCAAGCGGGACGCCTCTTCGGAGGATATCAAGAAGGCCTACCGCAAGCTGGCCCAGAAATACCATCCGGATAAGGCCAAGGGGGACAAGCGCCAGGCCGAGGAGCAGTTCAAGAAGGTCAGCGAAGCCTACGCGGTTCTGAGCAACCCGGAAAAGCGCAAGGCTTACGACGAGGTAGGCTCCCAGGCCTTTCAGCAGAGGTACACCCGGGAAGACATCTTCAAGGGCTTCGATTTCGGCGAAATCTTCGACACCGGCATCTCCGACAACATCTTCAGCCGCCTCTTCGGCGGGCTGGGAGGGTTTGGCGGCCGCCAGGCCCGGGGGGGAGGCCGCACCCGGATTTTTCGCTACGGCGGCGGTCCCGCGGAGGACTTTGAGGCCCAGGCCCAGAATCTCAAAGGCGAAGACCTGCAGGTAGAGATGCCCATCACCCTCCATGAGATGGCCTTCGGCACCGAAAAACTGGTGAGTTTTACCTCCAACGGCCAGAGCGTGAAGGTCTCGGTCAAGATCCCCCCCGGCGCCCTGCCGGGCAAAAGGCTGCGCATCCCCGGCAAAGGCC